>JAIEOG010000130.1 GCA_019750655.1 bacterium | reverse complement strand
ATGGACGCAGAGAAGATTTTCCAAATGAGAGTTCCGAAAAAAGCTTCGGATGCGTTCGCAGGCGATGTCCAAAAACGCGCGGACGAAATGATTCAAGACTTAGTGCGCATGAGCGCTGAGCGCCGTTCACCGACCACGGACCTGATGATCCGCCGGTTGGAGGCGTCGAGAGACATGCTTTTGAATGAGTACAAGGCCTTGCACGGAGGTGTGGAATGAAAACCAAACGCTTAGCTCAGATCTTCTTTCGGGGAGCTCTTGTCCTAACCTTTCTCCTGGGAGTGGGAACAGTGCAGGCCGCGGACGGCGAAGTGCAGCGGGTACTCCGCCGCGCAGCGGAGCTGGCAGCGCAACAACAACAGGGTTTCTGGCAGCCGATTCACGTGCTGACCGTGCTTGTGCAAGAAATGGCCTCGAGTGGGCGGAGCGGGGAGATGGCGGACATTGCCGCTGCCCTGAAAATTACGCCTGAGGCGATCAACGACAACCAGATCTTGCCCAAGCTCTTGGCGGCGACTCGGGAAGCTACTCCAAAAAGCGAAAAACCCGTGCAGAGCGTTACTGAAGGGGACCTGGGCAAGCGTCTGATGGAGCGGATTAAGGCGGTTGCAGGCGATAAGGAGCCCACGTTGGCGCACCTTCTAGTCGCTACGCTCGACGAAACCACTGAGCGAGAGGCCAGCATCGTAATGCCGCTGGGTCTCGATGCGAGCCAGGCAGCGAATGAGCTGTCGGTTAAGAACTGGTCTGCGAAAGATAAAAAGGGAGGCAAGTCGGCTTTGGAGGAAATGGGCCGCAACTTAACAACTCTAATCAAGGCAGATCAGCAGAAAGAACCCGCGCAGCAGAAGTTTTTCCCTGCCATCGGCCGTGATGATGAAATTGAATTCGCATTTCAGGTTCTTTTGCGCGATCGCAAAAGTAACCCAGCGCTCTTAGCTCCTAAAGGGGTGGGGAAGACGGCCGTGGCTGAAGGGATGGCCTATCTTATTGCAACCGGGCTAGCGCCCGAAGGGTTCCTGGACAAGGAGATCGTCGAAATCTCTCTTTCCGATTTCATGTCTGGAACCAAGCACCGCGGGGAGCTTGAAGAGAAAATCAAGATGATGCTCGCAGAAGTGGTCGCACGCGGAAACGTCATTTTGTTCATCGACGAAGTGCATTTGTTAAACAGCCTCGGGGGCGATACCGAAGGTGGCTCTAATATTGCCAACCTTTTGAAGCCTGCAATGGCACGCGGAGACATTTCCATTATCGGCGCAACGACCCTCGATGAGTACCGCCAGTATATCGAGAAAGACTCAGCGCTTGAACGCCGGTTCCAGCCCGTTCCCTTTCACACGTTTAGCCGCGAAGAATTGCTAGCCGTCATTGTACTGCATCGGGAGCGTCTGCAACGGCGTTTCGGTGTGCGAGTGCCGAATGAAGTGGTGGCGCGTGCAATTCAGTGGTCCGATCGCCTGATGAAAAACCAAGAGCAACCCGACAAAGCGATTACGGCGCTTACCGATGCCGTAACGGCGGCGGTCTACCAACGGATGGTAGGGGTGCCTTCGATGATTACAAAGCTTAGAAACAAGATCCGTTATGCGGCGGATGCCATCGAATTTGACCGAGGGATTACGCCGATGACCGCGGACTTAGAAAAGTCCATTCAGGATCAGATTGCAGTGGTGCGTGAGATGGAGGACCGCCTCGCGGAACTCGTTCAAGAATTGGAAGATTGCAAGCGGCTCAAGAGCGAAATTGCAGCACTCAACGCACAGACGGACCGTAAAGTGAGGGAGAACAAGTTAGAGGAGCTCGGCGCTCTCCAGAAAAGGCACGGCTTTCTGGAAGATTCCGTCACTATCCGGCAGCTCGCCCAGGTTTTCGCTAACTACACAGGCGAGTCGCCCGAGGAAGATGCGAATGTCACAGAGGCGCGCATCTTGGAAATGGAAGCTGAGCTCGAGCGCCTGATGATTGGACAGCCGGAATTGAAACGGATTGTGATGGAAGATGCGGCCGCTTATCAACGTAAGCTCTCCGATCCGGATAAATTGCGCAGTGTGATCTTGGTTGCGGGGCCTTCGGGAACAGGGGCTTCGCGCCTGTCGAAGATTTTGCCGCAGGTTTTCTACGGCAGCAAAACGGATCACAAGCTTCTCGAGTTCAACATGGCCAACTTCCGCTTGGAACACCAAGCTACCGATATGTTTGGCTCCTCGCGTGGGTATGTGGGGGGAGACAAGCCTGGACGACTTCTGGAATTCGTCAGCCAGAATCCCCAGTGCGTTATCGCTTTTGACAAGATCGAGCTGGCTCACCCGGCGATTTTGGAATCGGTAATGGAAATCATCGATAAGGGCGGGGCGTACGACAATAAAGGTAAATGGGTCAGCTTCCGTGGCGTCTCTATGATTATGACGACCGAAGCCGGAAGAGTGCAGGCAGACTCCGATGCTTCGCCTGAGGACATCCGCAAAGCGATTTTAGATGAGCTGGAAATGAAGGGCCCAATGGCCGGTAAGCCGGGCATTGGCCGCAATCTCTTGGAAAAAATTCCCCATGTCGTAGGCCTAAGAAGTCTGACTCCGGAACAAATGGGCGAAGTCTTGTCGCTCCAGTTGGAGGAGGGGACGGCAAAAGTTCTCAAAGATATGGGAATTAGGCTGGTGGTGGATCCCGAAGCGCGGGATGCAATGCTCGCCTTAGGCTACAACAAGCAGTTCAATGGAACGGCCACGGAACCTACAGCGCGTAAATACGGGTTGGGCGGAGTGAGCAAGCTGCTCGGCCAATTCAAACAGGCGGCTATCGACGCGAAGACTAACCGCGTATCCTACGACGCTGAAAACAAGCAGATTGTTTATTATCCAGGCAGTTCGCAGCCACTGACCTGCACGGAAGCGTTTGCTGCTCTAAGCAATGCAGTCACACTCCCAGCGGAGACGATGTATACGCCGGAACCGCCACGAGCAGCGCCCGCGCCGCCAACGCCTACGTTGACGGACGAAGATCAAGTGGGTGGGTCTTAAGCCCTACTTGCGCAGGCCGAGGTAGTCGTTATGCGTTGCGATAAACATCTTCAACGCAGTGGAGACCATCTCGTCGACCGGGATCTTCGTGTTGGATTCCATCGCTTTGAGATCGCGCACGATATGGGCCTGCAGCGTGACCTTTAACGGGGTTGGTGTTAACTCTTCGGGCTTATAAGTTTTTTGCATCACGCAAACATGATAATCTTTAGTCGGTTTCGGTCAAGGAAATGGTGACCCCTGAAAATGTGGACTAAGCTCGGGCGTTTTTTTCGCGTGGTGTTTCGGACGGTCTCGGTGACCATTGCCGTGGCAGCGGTGTTTGGAATCGCGGGTGTCTCTTTTTTCCTTTTCAATATTTACCAAAGTCTTCCGGAAGTTTCGAAACTCAAGGAATTCAAGCACCCGATTGCGACCCAGGTCTTTTCAGAAGATAGCCGCAAAATCGGAGAGTTCACGACGGAGCGGCGCTATGCCGTGGCGTTCGATGACATCCCCAAGCACGTCACCGGCGCGTTCGTCGCGGCCGAAGATTCCAATTTCTATAAGCACAGCGGGATTGATTTTGTCGGCATCGCGCGTGCGGCCCTATCCAACGTCCTGCGCGGCCGTTATGCCCAGGGCGGCAGCACGATAACGCAGCAAGTCGCGCGTAGCATTTTACTGGTGTCCCGTAAGAAAGAGATCACCCGCAAAGTCCGCGAGATCATCCTGGCTCGGCGGATGGAAGCTGAGCTGTCTAAAGGCGAGATCCTCAATCTCTACTTAAACGAAATCTACCTGGGCCACGGCGCCTTCGGTATTGGCGCAGCTGCGCAGAATTACTTTCACAAGAAGGTCCAGGATCTTTCGATCGCGGAAGGCGCTTTGCTAGCGGGGCTTCCGCAGCGCCCGAACGAGTGGAATCCGTTTCGCAATCCGCATCTTGCGAAAGCACGGCAGGCTTATGTTTTGCGCCGGATGATGGATGAGAATTTCATTACCAAGGAACAAGCCCAGCAGGCATTGAACGAAACACTGCGGATGTTCGTGGTGGAAGATCTCAACACGGACGTTGCCCCGTACTTCACGGAGTACGTGCGCCAGTACTTGATGACCAAGTACGGATCCGACGCGGTTTTGACCCAGGGTTGGAAGGTTTACACGACAGTTAATTACGAAGCGCAGAAAGCTGCCGAAGCCGCACTCGCTAAAGGCCTGCACGGTGTGGACAAGCGCTTGGGCTGGCGCGGAGTTGCTTCTCGCAAAGAAACCCCTGAAGCGGTTGCGGAGTTTAACGCGAAAAACCACGAGCGGATTCTCGCAAAGCTGACGGACGGCCGCTTGTTGCCGCCCACGGTGGATGGCGATTCTCGCAAGCTCGTTTACGATCTCGAGCCCTTGGCGAAGAAAGATAGCCCCTATTTCGGTGTTACTCCTCTAAAAGCCGGAGAGATTTACCCGGCGGTCGTGAATGTGGTGGAAGCGGGGCCCGCGGGCCGAGCGCAGGTGCAGATTGGCGAGACGGTAGCCTGGCTTCCTTGGTTGGGCGCTTCGTGGGTGAATAGCGAGGAAGCCCCGAAGAAGCAGATGGATCAGGTATTGAAGGCGGGCGACGTCGTCACCGTCTCGGTGACGAAGATCCAGAAAGACCAAGGCTTTGTGGAAGTGGCTCTGGGCCAGGACCCAGAAATCGAAGGCGCTTTGCTTTCCTTCGATGTGGACTCAGGCTTTGTGCGAGCAATGGTCGGCGGCAAGGATTTTGAGACCAGCAAATTCAACTGCGCACTCCAAGCCAAACGCCAGGTGGGTTCGACGTTCAAACCTGTGATTTACGCGGCTGCTTTAGATAAGGGGTTTTCGCCTTCTTCCATCGTGACCGACTCGCCTATCGTTTTTAAGTTTGAAGGCGACCTGGATGCGGACAACACGGGCGAAGACTGGCGCCCGCACAACTACAGCGGCACTTTCGAAGGGGATATCCCGCTTCGCCTGGCGCTTATCCGCTCGATGAATATTCCGACCGTAAAACTACTCAACGAAATCACGGTCGATTACGGCATCGAATACGCTCGCAAATTAGGCATTACGGCTGTTTTGCCGCGCGATTTGAGTATCGGATTGGGTTCTTGGTCTAGCAGCCTTGAAGAACTCACTCAGGCTTACGCTGTTTTCCCACGCCTCGGAAAACCCGTTCACCTTACTTACATCAAGAAGGTGGTCGATGGTTCCGGCCGGGTGCTCGAAGAGTTCACCGACAAAAAACCCCAAGAGCCTTTGCTCAAGACGGCCGAAGAATTGGCTGCTGCCGACACCGTGATTTCTCCGCAGACGGCTTATGTAATGACCGACCTTCTTAAGGGGGTTGTGCGCGAAGGGACGGGCCGCGCGGTTTCCGGGATTCCCGGGGCCGTAGCGGGTAAGACCGGTACTTCTAATGACCACCGCGACGCCTGGTTCGTGGGCTACACGCCAGAAACGATGACGGGTGTCTGGGTTGGTTACATGAAGGACAAGCCGCTCGCAGCCTCTGAGACAGGCGGTAATGCAGCGGCGCCTATTTGGGCAGATTTCATGCGCGAACGCGTGAAGACGCAGGTGCGCCGAGAGTTTCTCGTGCCGGATGGGATTGTTTTTGCGAGCGTGGACCGCCGCACTGGACGCTTGGCCGATTCGAGCAATCCAAACCGTGTCCGAGTAGCGTTTAAGGCCGAGATGGTCCCATCGCGCGACGGTTCGAACTTGCTTAATATTGGAGAGCCGGGAGCGCGTGCGATGAGCAATGCCCCGGCCGTTGATACGGGAATTCCTCAAGTGGCTCCGAGTGAAGTGGAGCCTGAAGCTGCCGAAACAGGCGATTACCTGCGCCAAGGTTACGACGAATAGCCGAGGCTGGTCTGACCTGGAAACCCTGCGCCCGTCGCTTGTGTTCCCCCGGTAAGTCTGTTAAAAGATCGACCACTTACGCGGTCTCTTCGGGAAAGCGGGTACTCCCCGCTTTTTCTATTAAGGGGGTTCCGCATCGAGGTTTAAGTATTGGAAAGCATTGCGAAAACAGAGCTTGAAACCCAGCTCCTAACCCTGTGCTCGGACGTGATGGAAGCCCGGGGCTATCGCATTGTGGATTTGGATTGCCGAGTCGGTGGACGCTCGATGTTGCGGGTTTTCATCGAGCCGCTGGTTTCGAAAGACGCTACCGCCGCACGGCCTGGTGTCGCTCTCGAAGACTGCGTGGAAGCGAGCCGCACGCTCGGGCCGATCCTGGAAGAGTTTCCCGGCATTCCCGGAATGTTTGATTTAGAGGTTTCGTCCCCTGGGTTAGATCGGCGCCTGCGCTTAAGGAGTGACTTTGATGCCATTCGTGGGCAAGAAGTTCACCTGAAACTCGAACAGCGCATTGAAGGCGTGGGCGGTCAGCTGAAAGGGACCATTTTGGCCACGGACTCCCAGAATGTTCTGGTGAGCTGGTCTGGCAAGGAGCTTTCGGTTCCTTGGCGGCAGATCAAACAGGCCAATCAGATTTGGAAAGTGGAGTAGTAGGCAATGGCTTCAGAATTAGCGCGTGTCCTGGATCAAGTAGAAAAAGATAAAGGCATCGATCGTGCCGTTTTGGTGGAAGCTTTGGAATCAGCCATGTTGATGGCTGCTAAGAAGCGCTTTGGTCTGGAAAAAGAAATTGAAGCCCACTTCAACGAAGACTTAGGCGAAATCGAATTATTCCAATTTAAAACTGTTGTGGATCAAATCGGGAACTCGGATACGGAAATCAACTCCGACGCCGCCCGTAAACTCGATCCGGATGTCGCAGTCGGCGATAGCATCGGGATCAAGCTCGATTCTTCTGAATTCGGCCGCATTGCTGCACAGACGGCGAAGCAGGTTATCATCCAGAAAGTCCGCGATGCGGAACGCGACATCATTTACAACGAATTCAATGTTCGCAAAGGCGAAGTCGTCACGGGCCAATGCCGCCGGATTGAAAAAGGCTGCTTGATCGTCGACCTGGGTCGCACCGATGCTATTTTGCCGGCGCGCGAACAAATCCCCGGTGAAACATACCGCCCAGGCGATCGTATTTTGGGCTTCTTGATTGACGTTCAACAGACCCCACGTGGTCCGAAGATCGTTCTCTCGCGCACCTGCCCGGAATTGCTAGTCCAGTTGTTCAAGCAAGAAGTTCCGGAAGTGAACGAAGGGATCGTCCAGATTAAGAGCGCAGCTCGTGAACCAGGTATCCGCGCCAAGATCGCGGTGGTCTCGACCGATAGCGACGTCGATCCAGTCGGCGCTTGCGTCGGTGTGAAGGGTTCGCGCGTGCAGAACGTCGTGCAGGAATTGCGCGGCGAAAAGATTGATATCGTTCCTTGGAACGAAGACGAAACGCGCTTCGTCTGCAACGCTTTGGCTCCGGCTGAAGTGACGAAAGTTTTGGTCGATGAGCACAACCACTCGATGGAAATCGTAGTGGCAGACAACCAGCTCTCCTTGGCGATCGGTCGCCGTGGGCAGAACGTGAAGCTGGCCTCCATGCTGTCGGGCTGGAAGCTCGATATCGTGTCCGAGACGCGCCAACACAAACGTGTGGAAGATTCCAAACGCTTGTTGATGGCCATCGAAGGCATGAACGACACGCTGGCGCAGAGCGCCTACCACTACGGTTTAACCGTGGAGCGCTTGTCGGAAGCGGATGTGGCTCAATTGGCCCAAGTCCCTGGTTTTAACGAAGAGAAAGCAACGGAAATCAAGACGAATGCTGCCGCGATGATCAGCTCCGGCAAACTGGCTGAAATGAAAAAAGCCATTATGGAAGCTGAGAAAGCAGCTGTGGCAGCAGCGAAGTTGAATTCAGACGCGGTCTTTGAACGGTTGAAAGCTGAAGTTAAAGCGCACGCAGATAAAGAACGCACCACCGAGGGGGCGAAGACTGAGAGTGTTTCGGACACTCCAGCTGTAGCCGCAAAACCCGAGGAGACGAAGGAGTAGCGCCGTAGCCCACTCCTTCTGAACGAGAAAGCATAGGATGGCGACGACAAAACTCAAAGTTTATGAACTGGCGAAAGAGCTAGGAATCGAAGGACAAACCCTAGTCGGCCAGATCCAGCGTCTTGGCATCGATATCAAGAATGCCATGAGCGTGATTGGAACCGAGGAAGTTCGCACGGTACGCGAGCATTATCGAAAAAATGCAAAAATGTCTGCCGCTGCAGCGGTGACCACAACTCCGGGAGTAACGGAGAAGCGCGTTGGCGCGACGGTTATTCGCCGCCGCAAAGGCCCCGCATCGGAAGCCAAAGAAGCCGCAGCGGCTGCCGCCACCGAATCGGTTGTCAGCACTGAGGAAGAGGCTCCACCGACTTTAGAAATCCAAGAAGAAGTCGCAGAACTTGCCGCGCCTGAAGGCGAAGTGACGGAAGTCATCGAAGAGGTAGTCTCAGAAGTCGTACCCACGACCGAAGAAGCTTCTACGGCTGCGCCCACGACGACCGTCATCAAACGGCGCGTTTATGGCAGTATCATCAAAAAAGTTGCGACCGAAGCGCATTTGACCGAACAAGTCGGTCCTAAAGTCGAAAAGAAAGAACGCCCGAAGACGGCGCCTACGGCAGCTGCCGGGACGACCGGGGCCTCGGCGACCGATCCGTTGCGCCGGGTGAAAGAAGTCGATTTCGCGGGGCCGGATGCCGCAGCCGCTAAAGACGCGGGCAAGCGTAAGCTTGCGGCTCGCCAAGATAGCGTTTTCCGTAGCACCGACTACCTGAAGCGTGAGCTGATCCACGCCACCAAAAAGAAAAAGAATGTTATCAACCGCCCGGCGATGCGCACCATGATCACCAAGCCTGCAGAGCACAAGCGGGTGGTGGAGATGGGGACGCACATTCTGGTTTCCGAGTTTTCCAAAGAGCTGGGCCAAAAGGCTTCGGCGGTGATTGGGAAATTGATGGGCATGGGTGTTACAGCTGCCATCAACGACCAAATCGATTTCGATACGGCGGCTCTCTTGGCTCCTGAATATGGTTTTGAAGCCAAGCAAAAGGTTTTCCGCGAAGAGGACTACATCCCTCAAATGGATACCGCTGCAGGAGAAATGAAGGCGCGTCCGCCCGTGGTTACGATCATGGGCCATGTCGACCATGGGAAGACATCGCTTTTGGATAAGATCCGCAGTGCGAAAGTGGCTGCTGGCGAAGCTGGCGGGATTACGCAGCACGTGGGCGCTTACACCGTGCAAACCGCAAAGGGTAAAGTAACCTTTGTGGACACCCCGGGCCACGAAGCTTTCACGGCAATGCGTGCGCGCGGCGCTAAGGTCACGGATATCGTTGTGGTGGTTGTTTCTGCAGTCGACGGCGTGATGCCGCAGACTCTGGAATCCATCAACCACGCGCAAGCCGCTTCGGTGCCAATCATTGTGGCGATCAATAAAATCGATCTTCCCGATGGCAACCCCGATCGCATTAAGCAAACGCTCGCCGGCCATGGCCTAAACCCCGAAGAGTGGGGTGGCGAAACCATGTACTTGGGCGTTTCCGCAAAGACCGGACAGGGCATTGATGAACTTCTAGAAGGCATCTTGCTCCAATCGGAGATGCTCGAACTCCAAGCAAATTACGATACGCCTGCTCGCGGGACAGTTATCGAATCTCGCCTGGAGAAAGCCCGCGGCCCTGTGGCTACGGTGCTTGTGCAGCAAGGTAAATTGAGCGCGGGCGACCTCGTTGTCTGCGGTGCAACGTTCGGGAAAGTCCGGGCGATGCAGGATTGCAACGGTAAACGCGCTACGGAAGCGCTGCCGGGTGACCCCGTCGAAATTCTTGGGCTGCCGGAAGTTCCGGTTACGGGCGATGATTTCTTTGTCGCCCAAGACGAGAAATCGGCGCGTGAGCTGACCGCGGTACGCGCGGATCGGTTAAAGCAAGCCGCTCAAGGCAATCGGCCGAAGATGACCCTCGAGCAGATGCTCGCAGGCGATACGGGCACCACGAAAGAATTGCGCCTGATCTTGAAAGCCGATGTGCAAGGGTCTGTTGAGGCTCTGCGCGAAGCGCTCTCGAAGATCCCGGCCGATAAAGTCCGTTTGCGGATTCTCCATTACGCAACGGGTGGGATTACCGAAGGCGATGTGATGTTGGCTTCAGCCAGCAAAGCTGCCGTTGTCGGTTTCAGTGTCCGCCCGGATTCGAAGTCGTTGAAAATCGCTGAGACCGAGGGCGTCGAAGTCCGCACCTACAATATTATTTACGAACTTTTGGACGAAGTCCGTGCCCTGATGGAAGGCTTGCTCGATAAGCAAGTTAAAGAAAAAGTCATTGGGCGTGCGGAAGTCCGCGAGTTGTTTACGGTGCCCAAGATTGGTGTCATCGCAGGGAGCTCGGTCATCGATGGCAAAGTTACGCGTGGAAGCTTCTTGCGCTTGTTGCGGGATGGCCGCGTGATTTACACGGGCAAGATTAGCAGTCTGCGGCGCTTCAAGGACGACGTGAAAGAAGTCATCCAAGGCTTTGAGTGCGGGATTGGCTTAGAAAACTTCAATGACCTAAAACCCGGTGACCAGTTCGAAGCGTTCGTTAAAGAAGAACACTCCGATACGCTTTAATAGAGGTTGTTTTGCTACCCCAGTCTGGTTCCCACCGTGTGCAGAAAATGGCTTCGTTAATTCGATCGGAATTAGCACGCCTTCTGCTTTCCGAAGTCTCAGACCCCCGTTTACAAGCCCTGGCTATTACGGATGTCGAGGTTACCAAAGACCTGCGCCAAGCCCGTATCTTTTACGATATGCAGGGCGATGTGAAAGAAGTGCAGCGTGGCCTAAGCAAAGCGACGCCCTTTCTCCGCCGGCGGTTGGGTATGGGTTTGGAAATGAAATACGTGCCCGAATTGAAGTTCCAGCGAGACGAACACGGCTCGCAGCTTAATCACCTCTTCCAGGTCATGGACGAGGTCAAAAAGACAGACGCCCTCGAAGGAGTCGAACGTGAATGAGATGGTTTTAGTCATCGATAAAGCCGACGGGCCGACGAGTTTTGACGTCGTCCGTGGTGTGAAACGGCTTTTGGGCCCTAAGGCCAAGGTGGGCCATGCCGGCAGCCTCGATCCGTTTGCGACGGGCGTTTTAGTGGTTTTGACAGGTAAAGCAACCAAGCTTTCGGATGCTCTTTTAACCGCGGATAAAAGCTACCGCGCGTGGGCAAAGCTCGGAGAAGCTACCGACACCATGGACCGTACGGGCGAAGTCGAAAAGACCGCCGCGGTTCCGGAATTGACCGAAGACCGCATCCGCGAAATCCTCGCGGGGCTCCAAGGCGAATGGTGGCAGACGCCACCCATGTATAGCGCCAAGAAGGTGCATGGAGTCCGTCTATACGATTTAGCGCGCCAGAACATCCGTGTTCGGCGCCCACCCATCCCCGTTCAGCTCCACCATTTAGAGCTGATTTCATACCAGGATGGGGTGATTGAGTTTGAGGTGAGCTGCAGCAAAGGGACCTATATCCGCAGCTTGGCTGAGGAAATCGGCCGGCGGTTAGGGACCGTGGCACACCTTAAAGAACTGCGCCGCCTCACATGTGGGCAGTTTGTTCTCTCTGAAGCAGTGACTTTGGAGGGGCTGGAAGCAGACCTGCAAGGCTGGGCGGATAAGGGTTTTAAAAACTACCGCAAGCTTTTGCAGTCCGAATGGCTAGGCCCGGTTACCCGGGTTCGGGGAGGGGCTGTCGATCCGACGCCCGTGCGGAAGCCCGCTAGCCGGCCAGCGTCTGCAGCGTTTGCAAACAGCATACAAGAGTGATAGTTACCTTTTGTTTCCGCAAGGTAAGATAAGTAGAAGAGGTAAGGCCTTTGAGTCTCGATAAGCAGAAAAAAACAGAAGTCATCACGGGTTACAGGACGCACGAGCGCGACACAGGGTCGCCCGAAGTGCAGGTTGCACTGCTGACCGAGAGAATCGCAGATCTGACGCCCCATTTTAAGAACCATAAAAAAGATCACCACTCCCGTCGCGGACTGTTGAAAATGGTTGGGTCGCGTCGTCGCATTCTCGACTACCTGAAAAAGACGAACGAAGAGCGTTATACAGCTCTCATTACTCGTCTCAAGATCCGTAAGTAGTTAAGTAAAGGAAAATCCATGAAACCGATCGAAGTCAGTGTCGATTACGGCGGACGTGTACTCACGTTACAAACCGGAAGACTGGCAAAACAAGCGGACGCGTCAGTGCTCGCAACCTACGGCGAAACCGTAGTTCTAGTGGCCGTAGTGGCCAGCAAAGAAATCAAAGAAAACCAAGATTTTTTCCCTCTCACAGTAGATTTCCAGGAAAAATATTACGCTGCAGGGAGAATTCCAGGCGGCTTTTTCAAACGCGAAGCTAAGCCTTCCGACCGGGCGACTTTGTCGGCCCGTTTGATCGACCGGCCTTGCCGGCCGCTCTTTCCGGAAGATTTCTTGTGCGAAACGAACGTCACGGTCACGGTGCTCTCCACCGATAACGTGAACGAAGCGGACATTGTGGCGAGCATCGCTGCTAGCACCGCGTTGCATATTTCCGACATTCCGTTCAACGGCCCGGTGGCTACTTGCCGCGTGGGTCTGGTGGACGGCAATGCGGTCATCAATATCCCGCCTGCCGAACTGCCAAACAGCAAATGCGAATTGCTCATCTCGGGCGTGCGCACGGGCGTTGTGATGGTCGAAGGCGCTGCGAAGGAAATCTCTGAAAAAGAGATGATCGACGCCATTGATGCTGCGCATACGGCGATGAAGCCCATCTTCGATATGCAGGATGAATTGCGTGAGAAGGCTGGTAAGCCGAAACGCGATTACGTTAAGCCGCCTCGCGATAAAGATCTCAAAGCGTCTATCCGCAAAGAAGCTTGGCCGAAGCTGGAAAAGGCTTTCGCCATCCGCGAAAAGCTCCCGCGCTACGAAGCGCTGGCGCAGATCAAAAAAGACCTTAAAACTAAGTTCGAAATCGCGACTCCGGCGACCAAGGAAGAAAAAGCCCGCAATGGTTTGATCTCCTTGTACCTCGAAGAAGCAAAGAGCGAATTCGCTCGCGAACTCACCTTGGACAAAAAGCACCGCATCGACGGCCGCAAATATAATGCGATCCGCCCCATTGCTTGCGAAACGGGCTTCTTGCCCCGCGTCCACGGCTCGGGTCTGTTTACGCGCGGCGAAACGCAGGTCTTGGCAGCGGTCACTTTAGGGACCTCTGACGACGAGCAGAAAATCGATTCGATTTACGGTAGTTACCAGAAATCGTTCATGCTCCACTATAACTTCCCGCCGTTCTCGGTGGGGGAAGCGCGTCCGTTGCGTCCACCAGGGCGCCGCGAAGTCGGCCACGGTTTCTTGGCTGAGCGTGCGTTGTCGTACATCATTCCGCCAAAAGAAGTCTTCCCGTACACCATTCGGTTGGTCTCGGAAGTTTTGGAATCCAACGGTTCCTCTTCCATGGCGACGGTTTGCAGCGGCTCGATGGCTTTGATGGATGCCGGTATTCCGGTTCCGAAGCCTGTGGCTGGTGTGGCGATGGGCCTCATCAAAGAAGGCGAACGTTACGCAGTTCTGTCGGACATCTTGGGTGATGAAGATCACTTGGGCGATATGGACTTCAAAGTCTGCGGTACTGCAGACGGCGTTACAGCCTTCCAGATGGACTTGAAGATCGGTGGCGTAAGCCGCGAGATCATGGAAGAAGCCTTGTCTCAAGCTCGTGAAGGCCGCTTACACATCTTGGAAAAGATGGCGGAAGCGATCTCTGAGCCTAAGTCGAGCTTCTCGCCGTACGCTCCGCGTATCTTCACCATCAAAGTGAGGCCGGAAAAGGTGCGCGAAGTTATTGGTAGCGGCGGTAAAGTCATCCGCTCCATCATCGAACGCACGGGCGTTAAGATCGATATCGAAGACGACGGCAGCATCAACATTGCTTCCGCCGACGATGCGAGCGCTCAGAAAGCTATCGACATCATCAACCAGATTGTTGCCGAGCCAGAAATCGGGAAAATCTACGAAGGGAAAGTCACCCGCATCGCGGATTTCGGCGCCTTCGTCGAAATTCTCCCGGGTACGGACGGTCTTTGCCATATCTCCGAGCTGGAACACTTCCGGGTGCGCCGCGTAGAAGACGTGGTCAAAGAAGGCGAAATCATCAAGGTGAAATGCCTGGATGTGGATTCGCAAGGC
>JAIEOG010000103.1 GCA_019750655.1 bacterium | reverse complement strand
TCACGCGCGGCAACCGCATGCCGGCGGACATGGCGCCCCACATCCACATCCAAGGGGACCGCAGCAATATCGATGATCTCAACCGCGCAGCCCAGACGGAGAAATGGGATGCCGTCATCGACAACCTCGCCTTCAATGCGAAGGATGTTTCCGTCGCGCTCCAAGCGTTTCAAGAAGTCGGGCACTACGTGCTTAATAGCACCGTAGCCGTCTACCGCTTCATCCCGGGCCAGTACCCGGCGCCGTACCGCGACGCGGATGTCGATTTCGAGTACCACCCACCCGAAGAAGATCCGAAGAACATCCATTGGAAATACGCGCGCGGAAAACTCATGGCCGAAAAGGCCTGCCGAAATCAAGAAACCGTTCCTTGGACGATTCTCCGCCCTGCTGTGGTTTACGGCCCTGAAGATCCGACGCAACGAGGGTTTTGGTACTTATCGCGCTTACTCAAGGGCGGGCCGCTCTTGCTTGCCGACGGTGGAGTCCAGAGCTTTCAAATCGCCTATTCCGTCGATATCGCACGCGCCTTTGTCCAGGCGGTGGAAAACCGCAAGAAGACAGAAGGCAAAAGCTACTTCTTGGCGCAAAAGGAACTCATCACTCTTAAGGATTTCGTCTCCGAAAGCGCGCACGCTCTGGGAATTCTGCCGGATTGGGTCGATATTCCCGCCGCCATTCTCAAAGAAATGAAAGGCCCGTACGGCGACATGATCAACCTCGCCTTCGACACCGCTCCCGCGCGAGAAGACTTTGGCTTCGAAACGACCCCTTGGCCTGAAGTCGCGCGCATCACCGCTGAATGGTTCCGCGATCACTGGCAAGGCGAAGACGAGGATCTCCTCGCCACGCGCGAAGCCGAGTTACAACTCGCCGCACGCTGGAAATCCCTACTCAATGTTCCTTGGCTTTAAGCTTGGGCCGGAGCCGGCGCACTCGGTTGCGCCGCCGCTTGCATCCGCGCTAACCGCGCTGCACGAGTGGCCGAAGCGTGGTGCAATTGCCCGCAGGCGGCAGCGATATCGCGTCCGCGGCTGCGGCGGTACGTCGTCGTGTAGCCATGATCCAGCATGATGCGCTGGAACTTCAGCACGCGTTCTTCCGGTGGGCGTTTGAAATCGACAAAGTGGTTCTCGTTATAAGCGAGCAGATTCACCTTGCTCGGAATGCCGCGTAGAATTTCCGCTAACCGGTGTGCGTCTTCTTCGGTGTCGTTGATGCCATCGATCATCAAGTACTCCCAAGTGATCCGCAGGCGGCCGGGCATATTCAACTTCCGGCAATTATCCAGCAGCTCCGCGAGAGGGTACTTTTTGTTCATCGGCATGATGCGCGTGCGTTGCTCGTCGGTTGTGCCATGAAGCGAGATCGCAAGCTTGCCTACATCCGCATCTACGAAAGCTTGGATTTGCGGGATTAAGCCCACAGTCGAAACGGTGATGTGCCGCTTGCCGATCTGGCAGCCCATGGGGTGGCGGAAGATTTCCAACGCCTCAAGCACGTTTTCGTAGTTATCAAACGGCTCGCCCATGCCCATGAACACGATATTCGTAACCGGGGCCGGGAACGGGAGGCTTTTGAGCTGGTCGACGATTTCCCAGGTTTTTAGGTCACGCGTGAATTTTTGATAACCCGTCGCGCAAAAGGCGCAGGCCATCTTGCAGCCGACCTGCGTCGAAACGCAGAGGGTATTGCGGCCCTCGGTCGGGATGAAGACGGACTCAACCTTCTCCCCATCCTGCAGGCGTACTAGGAATTTAATCGTGCCGTCGTCGGAGTCATGCTGCTCCGCAATCTCAACGCGAGGCGCCACGAAATTCTCACTCAACCAGCTGCGAAAGCTCTTGCTGAGATCGCTCATCTCATCAAAATTATTCACATTTTTCTGGTAGAGCCACTGGAAGAGCTGGCGCGCCCGGTAGGGAGGGTGACCGGCCTCGACCATGCGTTTTTCCAAACGCGGTAAGCTCAGCCCCTTGATGTTTTCCTTTTGAGTAACCATCTTTTACTTCGAGGCCGGTTTATATCGGTATGGCTGTCACAGTGCAATCTGCAGTATCGTTTTAACCTGTAAGAGGTTGGCAAATGCCGGGGAACTTAAAGAGTTGGTTGAAACAGCTAAAGCGAGGGGATCAGTCTGCGTTCCTCCCGCTTTACCAGAAAACATCGCCAGGCCTTATGCGTTACTTGCTCTGGAAAACCAAAGGGGATCGGCCCCTGTCGGAAGACATCCTGCAAGAAACCTATGTGCGGTTCTTACTCGCCGTAGATCGCCTGGAGTCCACCAAGGAGATTGCCATCCAATCTTACCTGCTCCAGATCGTGCGCAATTGCTTGATCGATAAGGTTGCCCGTTCGCCCGAAGCGCGCCGCCCCCATGTCGCGCTAGATGCGATCCCGGACATTCCTGAACCCATGCAAAACCGCCAGGAACAAGCTGTCGAACTTAGAGAATTGTCCGTCGCCATGCAGTCGCTTTCGGAACGTGAGTCCGAAATCGTCTGGCTGCGCGACGGCATGGGCCTTTCGCACCGCGAGGTGGCCGATCGCGTCGGCATCACCGAGCAGGCGTCGCGGCAGGCTTATGTCCGCGCCAAGCGCTCCCTCATCGCCTTCATGGGCGATGGATTCACGAAAGGGGGCATGCATGCGCCGGAACTGTCCTAAGCCAGAATCGCTTTTAGAAGTTCTGTCGATCCCTACTGAAATGGGACGGCTGAACCGCTGGAAAGTCCAAGCCCACACCCTGGCCTGCAAACCTTGCCAGCAGAAAATGGCGAACTTACGCCAAACGTGGAACTCCTATTTCCAACCCGAACCCGAAATCGCCACCTCGCTTTTGCGCGTTTATTCTCGCTTGCAGCAGGATGAAACACTCGTCTTGAAAGGCTGGAAGCTCGGAGAATTCCGCAGCCCCCGCATTTCTCCGGCGCGCCTTTTCATGCGCTCTTGGGGATTCCCGACGGGAATTGCAGTCGCTTTAGGTATTTCGGCAGTGATTTTCTCGCCGGCGTTCCAAGCGCAGGAAGAGTCTCTATTGGCCGAAGCCCAACCGACTCGCACCTTACCGCGCGCGGCAGTCCGCGTGCGCGAAGGCAATGCAGTCCGAGTCCAATACGCTCAACCTAAACTTCTCCACAGTGTGGAGTTTGAAACGGTGTCGACACAATGAGAACACGCTTTATCATTCTCTTTGCGAGCGGATTAGCCTTCACGGCTAAAGCATCGCCTCCAACGACAGAATATACATCGCGTGTTTACTTCGTAATCCACGAAACCACCCCGTTCCAAATCCAGCGTGGCCGCAAAATCGTCGAACGAGAATTCCAAAACACTTTTCAGAATGTCCCGACATTCCGTGGCCAGCGCTACCAAGTCACGACCGATGGCAATGAAGTCATTTTCTCGCTCGTAACTCCGGATGATGTCCGCACCGTTTTCCAAGGCGCCGTTTCGGAAACGGTGGGGCATTTAAATGGCCAGGTCCGCACCAAAGGCCGGTACGATCTTCTGCGCACCGACTTCGAACCCACTCCGCGCAGTTCCCTGCTCGTGGTACTCGACGATAGCAATACGCGTATCCAGTCGATTGTGGCGCGCTCGGTTCCTGTACGAGACCTTTTAGCCGAACTCCAATTGCAGTTTAGCGAAGAGCCGCCCGTTCCCTCTCCTGTTACGCGCGCTTTACGCGTAGCCGCACGCCGCAAACCCAAATCGGATTTCAGCTACTTCCTCCCGTCGAATTGTGCGAGCCAGGAAATTGATTGGAACTTCGGTGCCGAGGCTCCGCAGCCGGCAGAGAAGCCAGCTCCCGAGACGGTTTTAACGACGGCAGATTTTGGTGCGCCCACAGTGCAGAGAGTCCAGCAAGTCGCTTTGAAAGCGGCCCAGATTTCTCCAGCTCAGCGCCCAGCAGCGAAGTCGATTGAAGAAGCGATGCAGGAAATCGCCCGCGCCTTCCAGCTCTCGGTTTTGAATGTGAATGGGAATTACCGCTTTATCGGCGATTGCCAGCCAGCCCCACGCCGGGCGCCGGCTTTGGAATTCTTGCCCACACGCTGGCTAGCCCCGACGCCACCGCCGCATATCGAACATCAGCCGATCCCCGTAGTATTCCACTAAGCCGATATGCTAGAGGCCGCAAGCGCTCCAAAACCCAGCCATTCCGGCTTGCGTTTGCAGCAAAAACCCTTTAGCTTCACACATCTCAGAGTGCGGGACTAGCTCAGTTGGCCCCAGGGAGCGAAAGCGACCGGTTCTAATGGTCGCCATGCGCGACCCATAGACAGCAGAGCCTCCGCCAGATAAAAGTTTTTGTAAAAGTGCGGGACTAGCTCAGTTGGCTAGAGCGCCACCTTGCCAAGGTGGAGGTCGCGGGTTCGAACCCCGTGTCCCGCTCCAAAGTAAAAAGAGCCGCCGAAAGGCGGCTTTTTTATTTTGAAGCGGGATTGAGATGCGCAAACGCGAAGGCCACGTAAGACAACCCCGTGTCCCGCTCCACTACTCTGCCCAAACAGGCCGGCTCCTAAGGGTCACATAATATTTATTCTGGATTTCTCAGGTCCGATACGACGACTAGTCTTTTTGGCAGACCGTACACTCACCTATTTTAGGGAGTAGGTTGCTGCTCCCTATTTGCGGTGGAAGTTAAAAACCACCTTCTCACCCGGCTTGCCGCCTTGGTAGCTCACCCACTCTTGGACAAGGGTATTTTTGTCCGGCATTTTCAACGTCACTGCGTGCATGTGATCTTCTTTCAACGAAGCGACGCCGCGGGGCTTTTTCATTTCAAAAGCAATGGAAGTGGTGTCCGCATTTTTCAGTTCCATTTGAGGGCTGTTTCCCAGGGCGCAATAGTGCGTCATTTCTAGGGTGTCACCCGTCTTGTGGTAGACCGAAGTCATTTCCATCGGACCCCCGGGTGCCAATGTTTCTAGAAGCGCCGTGCCCGCGGACGTGAGCTTGTAAACCACTTCGCTCTTCTCTTCTTTTCCATCGTGGCCCTTGTAAGTGCCTTCCCAAGTGCCCACGAGGTTTTCCAACAAGCCAAATGCCTTGGGCATTTTCACGGGTTCATGGTGACCGGAATTTGCTACTGCCAGAGTCGTAAAACATAACGCAAGGAATGCTGCTTTCATGTGTTCTCCTAAGTAGGAGAAGATTCTACCCTACGAAACGGCGCTTAGTCGTCTTCGAAGACAAACTCTTTAAACCCGTGTTCGGCCACCAGGACGTCGGAAATAGTCGGCTCCGTTCCACCTACTTTGGCCAACAGCGTCGCACAGCTGGTCATGTGGGCGCGCCCGACGACAGCGAGCATAGGTTCGGTTTGCTTCTGGCCGTCAACAGCCTTTACTAGATTGCGGATCATGCTCTTGTTCCGCGCCCCAAGCAAAGCGTTAAGGCTTAATTTTTTCGCATCCGGACTCTCGTTCGCATACAGAACGCCCGCTCTGTAGATCAGAAAACCCAAAGCGCAGGACGCCGCGGAACAGGCGGCGGCTTTCCACGACCCAAAATACCAGCTCCCCCCGAGACCCAGCAGTCCCCAGTTAAAGAGTTTATTGCCAAAACGGATGGGGCCCGTGAGCTCGCTGAATTTGCGAAAAAACTCTCGCTCGCGTTTATCGCTCTTGTGGTTGCGCTCCAGCCAGTAGACATCTTGGCCCTTAAGATTCACGCGTCCCTTTTTGAGGAACTTTGCCATCTTGTCCGAACCCATTTTCTCACGCAAGTAGCGGATCGCTCCCGGGCCAGCGCCGGGGGCTTCCGACTCTTCGAATTCCGACGCGACCGCCGCGAAATTCTGCAAGTCGTCTTGCGTGTGTTCATCGCCGACATAACTCTCAAGCCCGACGGAATCGAACGCGTCGACTACCGGATAGCTCACCTTCTGCCAGTGTTTCCCCATCACATGGGTTTCACCGAACAGCACAATCACCTGCTCGTCGCCGCCGTTTGGATTGGGCCGGTGAAACACGCGGACTTCGATCTCCGGGTCTTTCGCTTTTAGAGACTCTTCGCGTGCGCGGACGACTACGCGGGCTTGTTGGGTATCGAGCCCAAGCTCTTCTAGATCTCGAATAGCGTCGCCCCAAGCGGGCCACGCGGACATAAAAACAGCTACAACGGACAACAAACGAACGAACATGGGGGTGTTCCTCTCTCTTTCGAAAAGAGGTAGCGCCGCCTGCGAAACGCCGGCGGTGAAACGCCCGGTCTTCCGACGGCAAAAGACCAACTCTCCGGGATTGCTGGGATTTCAAAAACGGCGCCGTGTGATCGGAATCACAAGCGTGTGGCAGTGCGCTTTCCCTCTCGACGGGATTTGCGGTTCGTGTAGGGTGGCCGCCATGCTTTATCGACGGTATGCCCTAGCTTTTTTTCTCACCGCATCCCTCGCCCATGCCGGGTGCATCGACGAAATACTCGAGTCTGGTTTCGATGGTATTCGTTGGGTGGAGGCGCTCCGTCGCAGGCAGAGCGATCCGGGAGCGGGAGTCGATTTCTCCGGTGCAAAAGCAGCCTTTGACGAGATTACGGCTGGCTCAGCCGTTTGGCCGGAAGAGGTAAATCCTGGAGACTACCTGCTGGTTAGTCCCTTGGGATTTGGCGAATGGACGCTGGTCCAGGTGCACGCGATTGATTCCAGTCCGTGGCAGCCAGATCGCCTCACCCTTTTGAGCTGGGGCCTAGGGGAGACGCACGAAGGATCCGTCAAAGTGCTGGTTAATCCGGATGGTGACGTTGTCGTCCGGGGCGGTAACTTCCCTGCCGGTGCACGTACCGAGGTGCTCTGGGCCGCCCCGAATGGTCTGGATTATCCCATGCTGGGCGCTCAGCGCCCCGAAACCGCTTGGACATTGACCCCAGAACAAGCAGCGGCTCTCGGAGCTTTCCGCGAACCGACATCCCTGGAAACGGTTCGGAACTTTGAAATCGGATTGCCGTATGATCCCTACTACCTCCAATTGCAGGTGGAGCGGCAGTCCGGCGCGTACGTTTTCCATGAAAGCACCCGCGCTCCCAATGGCGATTTGAGCATGAGGCGCTGGAAGTACAACGCGCGGAACGGTGAACTCTTTATTCAGTTTTCTAGCGGGCAACACAGCGAAGCACTTCTCCAGAGAGAGGCGGCGCTTTTTGAAAAGCACCTGGGTGAGAAGATCGACTTCAACAAACCGATCGGCTTTGGTTCCGTGGAGTCGCTGCTGGAGCAGATTACCGCCGGCGCTCCCAAGGACCCCTCTCAATTAAAGTTCCCGGGTTACTTGCTTTTGCGAGAACCGCCGACGCTCGCGGGCGCTTCCGGCTATAAGGTACTGAACGTCGCGGGACATATGTACGCAGAAGGTGAGAGAACCCACTTTTTCAAACTCGCTGAAGACGATGAAGGTTTTGCCTTTGATTACCTTCCCGGCCCTACTGGCAGTAGCCGCTTTCGGTACCAAACGCTGTCGCAGATGCGCTACCACCAGCCGGGAGGCCCGTACCAAGCGGCGCTGTCTTCCTACCTGCGTAGGGCAGAAGAGCCTCTGGGCCGCCAGAAAGCCTGGAAGGTCGACCCGAAGTACCTTCCGGCGTTCACTCGGCACTTAGACCTTGCCGAGCCTCTGGAAGAGTCGAAGCACTCGTTCGGCGCGACGCTCGTCTACAATGCGCTGATGCACATGCACTATGAAACCTGGGGCTTGCAGAACATCGGCTATACCGCCTACGGCGATCCCACCAAAGAGCGTAATCTGCGGAGTCGATTCCGCGGCGTGACTGAGGAAAACTACCACCGAGCGCTCCAGCATCTAGTGGATCGCGTAGGCGCGCAACGCTTCTATGAAGGCGTGCAAATGGCTGTCGACACGGATTTCCTATCTCTCCATTCGAACAAGCTCCATTTCAACTCTCCGTTTACGACCCACGCCGATGCGGGTGGTTATGGCGCGGATATGGCGCAAATGGCGCGCGATGCGATCCTCAATGTGTACCCCACTCCCATGGGGATGAACCAATCGGGGCACTTGGTGAATATCGCTCCGGCTTATGGACAATCGGCTCTTTGGACTTTCTTAAGAGACAAACAACGGCCACTCTTTGATCGCCTCGTGGAGCACGTGCTCGCACTACCCGAAGAATATGAAGTCCAGGCCGCGAGTGGCTGGCCGGGGATTGTGAGCCGAATTGCGCTGTTGCGCGATGAATTCCCAGAGGCTTACGCCGTCATCCATGGCGTGCGCCCGGACTTCGTGCCTAAGAGTACGCGGCCCGCGATTACGCCCTTGATCATGCCGCGGATTCCAAAACATCTGAAAAAGAAATAAAAAAGCCCACGGGGGCTCTCGGCTCCCGTGGGCTTCTTGTGCGCTTAGTAGCTTAGAGATCTTTCTTAGCTGCTTCTGCCTTCTCGGCAGCCGCTTGTTCTTCTTTGGCTTTCTTCACTTCGGCATCGAGATCTGCCGCTGTGCGAGAGCTCGCGCCGGGGAACACCGTGAGGTTTTCTTCCCAAGCAAGAGCATCGTTCACCACGCCAAAAGCCGTTAGTTGGTCCAGGCCCTTTTCCACGATGGCCACTCTGTTTCCAAAGTTTCCGTCGAGGCTATAGAGCACACCCGTGTCCAGGCTGTAGCCCAGAATCATGAACTTGTGCCCACCGTCGCGGTAACCATAGAAGCCGTGGACCGGCCCTGCAGCGGCGAAGTCCGGGAGACTCTTTCCATTCACGTATTCGCTGTGGTGCTTGAAGCCATTCGAAGGCTCGTCATTGCCGGTGTAGTCGTAGGCGCGCGTGAAGCGCTCAAAGAAATCGCGCTGGAAGATACCGCACCAACCATTGCCGTAGCTTAGGTTGTAGCGTGCATTACCATGGCCTGTGCGGCCCACTTTCCAGTCATGCGCTTCGACTAAAGCGAGCGTCACAATCTGGTGCGTAGCCTTGGAACGCAGGCTCTCACCCGAAGTGACAGCGTAGTATTTCTCGGCCTTGAATACTTCGTGCGCCCGTTCTTCGCCTGGGCTCCAGAACGAGAAATCCATGCGGTAGATGTTTTCCGAAGCGAGATCGGGAACCACAAACTTGATCGTGTTTGGGTCGACAATCTCAATGAATTGCGACGTCTCGCGAGTTTTATTCGAGTGTTTCAGCTCAAAGTACGTGACGTAAACGTAGCTACCCTTCGCCAACGCTTTGGTGAAATCTTCGCGGACATTCAAAACAACAATCGCTCGATCCGGTTGCGGATTTTCATAAGCAACCCGGTAATTGAATTCCACGGTGGTGCGTAGCTGCGGCACTATGGGGTGCAAGAAGCGCGGCCGTTGTGGCGTCTCGCGCTCTACAAGCCCTTGCTGAGCAGGCGCGGCAGGACGCACCATTTGAGTCTGGTTGGAGTAGACGTTCCCGCGGAAATTTCCGCCGCGGTTAAAAAACTTTCCGCCGATGGCAAAGGCATCGGGAGAAAAGAAAAAAGAAATAGCCAAAAGAAATGTAAGCAGGCGCAACACTAGTTCCTTGTTTAGAGTTTTGGAAGGAACGGACCCTAAACCCCGATTTCCGTTTTGTGAAGCCTTTATTTTCAGTGTAGGCGACTCTGCCAACGGATTGTCCACGGTCTTATACGTTGAGATCGGCAAGCGGCGACCGCGCTTATATACGAGAGCCAACTACTAACCTGGGAGGGGATAAATGAAAAAACTACTATTGGGGACCTTGGCTTTGCTGTCTTTGGGCACTGCTACACCTAGCTTTGCGAACGGCGAAGAAGCTCGGTTCTACGATGTCGTTACGGTCTATGTAGGCCGTGGCTGGCGAGCCCGCAATGTCTGCGACAGCTATAAAGGAACACGCGTCACCGTCGAAGGCGATATGCGTGTTCTCGTGCAAGACACGCGGTACTATTACAACGGCAATTGCGACTTGTACTACTGAGAGGAAGGGCCTCGCGTACTCCCATGCTCGAGGCCCGGCCTTTTATTCAAAAACGCAGAAGGTCGATGGGCTGGATTGGTTAGCGTAAGAGGCTGCGATCCACTCTGCACTGCGCGCGAGGTTCGACAACCGCACTTCATCGATGGCACCGCCGAGACTTCGGCTATTGCGCTCGAGCTGCCTGCCGATCCCTAAACCTAAGCCCGTACTCGCAGTGCGGATAGTTTGCCCCGCTAGACTTCCATTCGTACCCGACACTACACCATCCACATAGAGCGCCAGAGTGGTTCCGTCGAAGGTCCCCACGAAATGGTGCCACGTTCCCGTTGTTGGCGGAGTTCCAGTGTTCGCACCCGATTGCGAGCCAGTTTGAGTATAGATATTGAACGAAGCTCCGCCTCCATTGCCCACGACCATCTGGTAGATGTGTTGTGTGCAATTGCCACTATTGATGCAACGTTCAGCGATACGCTGGTTATTCGACGCTGCGTCGTCTTGGCGTGCCCAAGCCTCCAATGTGATGTAACTCACCGCAAGGGAAGCCGCGGGACTTACAGTAATGCCCTCGTCGCCCGTGCGGCTTTGTAAGACGCCTTTGTAAATTTTTGCAGAGTAGGCGGTAGTGGAGGTTCCATCGCTCAAGTAATTCGCGGGCGCACCATGGTTCGCGTTGGAAGTGGAATCGAGAAGTCCGTTTACTCCATTCGTCACCGACTGCTGCAGATGCCAAACACCTTGGTATCCACTATCCCAAACGTCCGTACCGTCTTGCTGGTTCGTCGCATCCGCTTTGCCGTAATACATGTAAAACACAGTGTCCGTCGTAGATGACAACGACGGGATCTTCACCCACGCTTCAAGCTCACCACTCGAGGAGTAGTTTTCAATTTCATGCGCAAGCTTTGTCGTCGCGTCGGACTCCAGCGAGAAGAGAATGTCGTCGCCATCGGCTTGCGCGTTCGCAAACAACGCATTGGACGTGTCGGTAGTTTTCACGAGCACGGGGAAATCCGTGAGCGTCGCGCCCACTTGAGAATGCGGCACTGTGATCTTCTGGCGGTAGCACCAACCACCCGGGTACCAAGCGGGCACGGTGGCATCCACGGTCACCGACTTCGTCACTGTGCGCTCGCCATTTACGAACGAAACACTAAGCGTTCCCGATAAGTCCCCGCTTGAGGTGGGTGTGTAGGAGACCGTTACCTGGCAACTCGCTCCCGCCGCCAGCGAGGATCCACAATTGGAAGAAATATCGATCCCAGGAAAGCTATCAAGACCAGAGATGGAAAGCGCGCTCGCGGCACTGGAAGTAGGGTTCACCAGTGTGAAAACATCTGATGCAGCGCAGGAAAGCGCTTTCTCGCCGGTATCGACGGTATCCGTGACTTCTGTGCTGGAGTAGTTAATCCGAATATTAGAAAAAACAACAAGCCCCGCCATCCCAACGCCGGGGCCACATGCTGTCACTAATGGGACAAGCAAAACCCCTAATAAAATGCGCCGAGGCATGGAAGCTCCTTGATGGGCTGTTTGTCCCATCTATTTTTCCATGCCTCGGCGGTAACTGCCACTTAGATTGCGAAGCGCATGCCGACCTGGGGGTAGAAGCTAAACATCCAGCCACCAGTCCCGATACGCATCTGGACGTCGATATCCATGCCCTTATCGATATTGAGCAAGACACCCGCTTTGAGCATCAAGCCAAGACGCATCACCGTGGAATCGCCTCGCGAGCCCATACCGGCCAAGGCGAACGCATAGTCGCTAGAAACAAACGAGATGGCTGGGCCTACTCCGACACCAAAGGTCGGTGTCGCCATTCCACCTGTGGGGATGTGCAGCGTAACCGTCGCCGTAGGCATCAAGGTAACGGCGCTCCAGCCGGCAAAGCCAAGGAACATCACATCCAGATCTCCACCGGCATAGATGTCCACTTTCTTGTGGTACACGCGCGTCTGGATGCTTCCGGTCACACCGGGAATGAAAAATCCTGCGGAGACATAGGTCTTATCCGCGCCTTTGCCGCTCGCTCTTGCTTTGAGCGAAACAGGGGCTGCGATTAGCTGGCTCGATGCCAATGCGACTGCGGCGATGACAAAACGGCCGAATGGGTTTTTGCGGGTGGGGCCTTCAACGTTTTCTTTCATGGTACTCCTCCTAAGAGACGGCGTCCGTCTCGCCTTTCTTCCATTTCAACTTTGGTGCCAATGGAAAATGGGCTCGGGAGGAGTAAAAAAGCGGGAAGTGTTTCGCGTTTGATTTATCTCGATTGAGAAAGCCGCCACATTTGTCGGGTAGCGAGGAAGTATTCGATCACTTTTGCATTCGCAGCGGCCCCTCGAGAGAGCCCCGTGCGCAAATGGACCAAAACTCCCGAGACGGCGTGGACACAATTGGTAGCGCCCGGATAGAAACGGCGATCGAGCATTTTGTAGGCGATACGGCCCGACTCCAGCTCGGCCTGTCTCGTCTGCGCGGCTTTGTAGAGCGCTTCCGAAGTCCCGTAGCGTCCATTGAAAAAGATCCGCCTCCCCCGCGAGAGGGCGAGCGTCTGTTCAACGGTATAGTTATGGCCCGGGACGGTCTGCAGCAGCGGCATCCCGCCGCGGGGGTTGAAGTAACCCACCGCCGGCAACCAGCTGATATCGACTTTTTCCGTCGCCTCTTCGCTGACTTTCCAAAAGCGCGCGAAGACATGCGACTGTTGCGCGAAATTTCGACGAGCGCCTTGAGTGCTGTAGAAGTCCGCGTAGTAGCGTGTGGAGGATTCGGCTGACGCCGCGCTGAGGATACCGACACAGAAACCGAGGAGAGTAAGCCGCTTCACAACCACCTCCCTACGGTTCAATGACATCACCGCGCCGGTGCTCGAACAAGGCGCGGCGGGCCATCCGGAGCTGGCTAGGAGCTGGGCGGGAATTCGCAGGCTTAGTGCGCGGATGGCATAAACACTTCGTAATATCAGCTAGATAGGGCCTAGGTCTTCGGCCCCCCCCATAAACTGGGCGGTGTCCACCGAGGAGACAGCCCGAAAATCGCTTAACCTGCTGTTTTATATGCATTTTACCCGGTCGGTGGGCTCACTCAGTGAAGACTGTCTGCATACGCCGTTTTCACCCTGCCCGGCCGTGCCTGGATTCCGGGCAAGCCGCTTGCAATTCCAGGGTGTGGGGAGGTTCCGCTTTGTTTCGCGGACTAGGCACAACTCTAGCTTTCTGGGCAGCTCTAGGGGCCTGCGCGCCCGTGTGGGCGCAGGAGCACAATCCCGGTTCGGACTCGGGGCAGGGAGAACAAGCCGAGAATGACGGCGACGCTCCTCTCACGGAAAGCCAGCTCAAAACTGTCAAAGTCGTTACTGAGGAAGTTCGCAAAGCGATCGGTTCGCTCGATACAAAGCTTTTCGGCGAACAAAAAAAGGATGCGAGCGCCGAGGAAAAAGCCAAACGCGAGAACATCGGGAAGCTTCTCGAATCCGTGCTTACTTCCGGGGATCTGAAAGACGTTCAAGGCAAGCTCGAAGAACTGGGCATGGAGAGAGCCGACATCAAGAAAATCTACGACACCATGAAAAGCAAAGAGGGCGATGCGACGCTCACGAAAAGCGACAAAATCCTCATGAAGCACCTGGAAGATCGCCTATTGGAATACCAACAGAAAGACGCCCTCAACCAGGTCGACAACGCCCTTGGCGAAGCGCAAAACTGGCTCTCCGGCGTACTGCCTGAAGGCTATGTGGATCCCTCTCAAGGCTTCCAGCAACTCGGTGGCTCCTTCACTCCCATTCCTTGGGAAGATGTGCACACCGCTGGGAAAGAAGAACAAGCCCCCGCATCCCAAAAAACAGGGGATGCAGGCGGTGGTTCTGGGGGCGCGGCCAAATCTGCTGCGTCGGGTTCTTCCAGTTCTTCGGGGAGTGGCAGCAGTGGCGGTAGCAGCTCCACAGAAGGCGGAATTAACCTCGCAGAGCTAAGCCCCGCGGCTTGGCAGAACACT
>JAIEOG010000009.1 GCA_019750655.1 bacterium | reverse complement strand
GCTCTTCCGATCTCAGCTATGCGCGCATGGGAAATGCCGAAGCGCTCGAGGCTTTAGTGGAAGAAACTATGAGCCGCGCAGTGGCGCCGACAGTGCTCGCGACGATTGGTAATGCTTACCTGCTCTTGGGAGAGCTGGATTCCGCAGATGCTCTTTATGAGCGCCTGGCGGCACAGCCTGGGTGGGAAAACCGAGCCGATTTTTACCGTTCGCAATTCTGCTACCAGAATGGTCTTTTCGAAGAAGCCCTTAGCTCGGCACTTATCGCGCGTGCGGCGAAGCCCGAAGACGCTGCCGTGGCATACCACTTGAGTCTTTGTTTCGATGCTCTGGGAAAGAAGCAAGAAGCTTGGGAATCCATCGAAGTGTTGGAGCTCGAAGGCTTGGATTGGCTGCGCTTCTACCGTTTTCAATTGGAACGCGACCTGGGCAAAACCGCCGAAGCCGTGCATACCTTACGCGGCATCTCGCTCGAGTTTTTCGAGGAGCCAGCGGATTACGATGCGGCACTCGCCTTTGCGCGCGAGAGCCAAGACTTTGACTTAATGCGTCACCTTCGAAAAAAGAACTCCCGTTAATCCCTTTTGCTGGCTTGCCGGCTCCTCCGCGAAGCGTTAGGAAGTAGAAGTATTTGCAACGGGAGGGGACACTTGAATTCTTTTGACGCCATTATCATCGGCGGTGGCCACAATGGATTGGTCGCAGCGAACTACTTACAACGCGCAGGGCACTCGACACTTGTTCTAGAGCGACGCTCTGTGGTCGGCGGTGCGTGTGTGACCGAGGAAGTTTTTCCGGGCTACAAGGTCTCCACCACGAGCTATGTCTGCAGTCTTTTGCGCCCTGAGATTATCCGCGATCTCGAACTGCGCCGGTATGGCTATGAGATTCTAGAGCGCAACCCGTCTTCCTTTTCGCCCTTTCCAGATGGCCGTTACATGTTCTTCTGGAAAGATCTTAAGAAAACCTGCGAAGAAATTGCGAAATTTTCTGCGAAAGACGCCGCAGCTTATCCCGAGTTTGAGCGCAAAATTACCGAGCTTGCTTCTTTTGTGCAGCCGCTCTTGATGTCGGTCCCACCGGATCCGACAAGCCTAAACCCTTCTGAGATGGTTCGCTCGCTCTTGCTCCTTCTCAAGGTGCGTGGCTTGGGCAAAGGTATTTACGAGCAGATGCGCATGTTCTCTATGAGCGTGGCGGATTATCTGGCTCTCTGGTTTGAATCCGAAGCGTTGCGTGCGCGTATGGCCACCGATGGTGTGATTGGCGCCTGGGCTGGTCCTTATTCGCCCGGCACCGCCTATGTTCTTTTCCACCATGTGATGGGTGAGACGGAAGGCGCGCAAGGCGTTTGGGGCTATGTCCGCGGCGGCATGGGCACGGTGACACAGGCTCTTTCGCTTTCGCTGCAAGCCAAAGGTGGAAAAGTTTTGACCAACGCCGAAGTGGACCACGTCGTCATCAAGAATGGCACGGCCACGGGCGTCGTCTTGGCCGATGGGCGTGAATTCTCTGCTAAACGCGTACTGTCGAATGCGGATCCGATTCGCACCTTTTTGGGGATGGTGGGCGAGAAAAACTTGCCCGCGGAATTCGCTGATGGTGTGCGCAGCATCCGTATGCGCAGTGGCGTGGTCAAAATCAACGTTGCTCTGAATGGTTTGCCGAATTTCTCGGCGCTCCCTGGTGAGAAACTCGGGCCTCAGCACCGTGGCACCATCCACATTGCTCCGGACATGGATTATATGGAGCGCGCTTTCGACGATGCCAAACATGGCCGTCCGTCGGAGCGCCCTGTGATCGAAATGACGATCCCGAGCAGTGTCGACGATACGCTGGCACCTACGGGCAAACACCTCATGTCCATGTTCGTGCAGTATGCGCCGCTAGAGCGTAAGGATGGCAAAGAGTGGAATGAGCAGACCAATGCGGAGTTTGCAGAGCGCGTCTTCTCCATTGTCGAAGAGTATGCACCCGGCTTCCGTAGCCGCGTGGATGCTTTCCACGTTCTCAGCCCTAAAGACTTGGAGCGCGATTACGCCCTCACTGGCGGGAATATTTTCCACGGTGAGATGACGTTGGATCAGCTCTTCTTCATGCGTCCGTTGCCGAAGTATGCAAGCTTCCGCACTCCTGTCCGCAATCTCTATATGTGTGGGGCGGGCTGCCACCCTGGTGGCGGCGTGATGGGGGCGCCGGGCTATATTTCGGCTAAAATCGTAGATAAAGACGCGCGTTCACCGCGCAACTGGTTCTAAGGCCGAACGGGGCTCAGCCCTTTTGCGCTTTTAGATCGGCGATAATTTCTTTGAAACGGACCTGCATTTGCTCGCCCGCCGCAGTCACACGGCGGCGTAGCTTATCGATGGGATCATAGAATCGATTGGTCAGCTCCGTGCTGATGGATTCTTCCGCGGCTCGTAGTGGCAGGGTAAATCTTTCACCCAGAGCTGCAGCCAGTCCTTTGCCCATATCGCTGTTCACATGGAACTTTAAATCCTGGTGATCCCCCGAAACGCTGCCTGATATGGTGAGCGCGTTTGTGTACGGGGCAAAGGCATCGCGCAACGTGCCTTCAAGCTGCCGAAAGCGAGAGTTGATATTAAATTCAGAATTGCGCAACTGCACATTCCACTGAGCCGAAACCTGATTGGCCCGATAGTCAGACTGGAACGTCAAAGAAGCGTGCGTAGAGTTCACGCCGATTTTCAGCTCGGGAGATTGCTCCAGGTACCAGTCCGACATAGGGAACGAGTCCACAGAAAATTCAAATTGCTCTACAGGCTCGGCACGCGTGTGGTCGATGCGGCCGTGCAGCTCAGCTCCGAAGATACGAAGGCCCGGGAATTCCGCTTCGAGATCTAAGCGGAAAGGGTACGGATGGGAGTTGGGATCGCTGGAAAGATCTGTGAGTAGTCCAGTCAAATTCCCAGCATGCGAGTCGTTTCCGGCGACGGAACGGATGGTCGCCTTCTTCAATAAAAATCGCGGGGGAGAAGAGGGGTTGGTGTAGTGCACTTGGTGCCCCCAGGATCCTAAATAGGGGCCGACGATCACCGAGGGGCCGGGCGGTATATAGGTCATGCGCCTGCGAGAAAGTTCCACCCAATAAGAAATGCGCTCGAGGTGGTTCAGCACGCGCTTGCCCAGAAGCTCCTCGGTGAAATCTGCACTGTCTAAGTGTGGGAGCCCGATGCGCTTAGTAACTTTTTGCACATCATTGGGAATGTGCGACTCCAGAGCATTCACCTGCTGCAAGAGGCTCTCGGTCTCGCGTGTTACTTTCGCGGCGAGGTTCTCGGCACGCCGTAAGTCGCCTTCGCGCTCTTGAGAGTTACTCAAGCGAGAACCGTGGCCCAAGCGGGCAGCGGCTTCTTCCCAGGCGGTGAGGTTTTTCTCAAACTCGGACTCGGTTTTACGCAAGGCTGCTTGAGTCTCTAGCTCATTGAGCATTTGGCTAACGGTCGCTTTGGCGCCAATACCCAGCGAAAGCTGGCCCAAGTTGCGCAGGCGGCTGTCGTCATGCGCGGAGCGAATAGCCGATAGGGCAAAAGACGATACGCGATCCAGAGCTGCCGTCGAGACATAGTCCGCAGAATAATCGAGTCCACCGGACTGGGAGCGCTTCGTTTTGTAACGGACCGTCTCGACAGATAGCTCGGGAATAATCAGTTTTAGCGAAAGCAGTGGCACGAATTCAAATTGGAAATGGATTTCTCCGATTTCCACGAGATTAGTCATGGGATCCGCATGGTGCGCGATCTGGATGTCTCGTAGGTTGCATTGGCCAGAGAGGAGCGAGATGGAAAGGTTGCCGATGTTCACCTGCGCGCCGTTTAAGCGGCTTGCGTAACCTTCCAGGCCCCGACGGACAATAGTGTCTAGGCAGAGGCGGCCGATCCCGAGGAGGAGTAAAAAACTCGCAGCGACAATCGCGAGTGCTTTGCGGCTGAACCAGTGGTTAGGCTTGGTTTTCGCGTTGGACATACGTCTTCACCATTTTGGATGCGCTCCAAGAGATCTGCTTGAGCGGGTAACGCAAGAGCGGGTAGCGCGACCACGAAAGAATTCTTTCACCATAGGCGAGCACAGTGAGCTTCACGAGCCAGTAGAAAGGCACTGCTAAAACGCCGGTCACGGCGAAGGCGCCGAGTACGACGGTGTAGTTGCAACCCGTGAGTGCCAAGATCGGTGTATGGCTTGCCCAGGTCCAAAGTGGGTAGAGAGAGGGCCAGCTCACGAGCAGCCCCGTGCCGACCATGCTCAAGAGCGGCGCGAACGCCCAAAACAACCCGCTAAAAAGAACTGCCGACGCTAGAAAAGCGATGGGGTTGTAGCAAGTCACGAGCAGCAAGATCACCAGAACTAAGCTTTGCAAAGTTCCCCAGGGCGTTAGGCCAAAAAGAAAACCCAAAGTCGCACCCGCGCTGATCCGTGGTGCTGTAGATTCGCGCCGCAACAGGTCAAGAATTTCAAAAGTTATTTTATTCATACGCCTTAGAGATTGGGCCCGGTTTGGAAACATTATAGAATACTTTGGGGGTTTGCTGAAATGGCATTCCAGATTAGAAGTCTTCCGCTCGTTTTGGTCTTGCTTCTAGGTTTCTCCTCCTTTGGTCATGCTGCGTCAGTGATCCGGCGTTTTCCTTCAGGTCTTCTGCGTCACTACACAGCCGATCGAGAGTCTGCTTTGAGTGTCGACGATTTTATGCGCACCGAGTTTGAGCGCTACGCACCGGATTTTGAATGGCGGCAGCTCTCCACCATTGAAGATCACCAGCACCGGCATATTCAGTATGGTCTCTACCACCAGGGCAATCGCGTGGTGGATCGCTTACTCAAAGTCCATTTCAATAAAGAAGGCTTCGTCGAATTCGCCTCGAGCAATTGGCGCATGCTTTACTCGCTCCCGCCACAGCTCCAAGGGCGCACCACGGATGTGCGAGAATCTTTGCTCCGAGATTTTCAAACGCGTTACGGTTTTGTACCTGGGCTTTTGCAACTCGATCCAGTGGTGTGGACCAACCGCGAAGAAGATCGCGTAGTGCCCGCTTTCGAAGTGGTTCTCGTTTCGAACAAGGCGGGTGTGTTCCGCCGGTTCTTTGTTACCCAAAACACGGGAGTCGTGCTTCAAGAGCGCCGGGTGTTGAGGCGTCTCGCCCGCAAAGTGTACCCCGTCAACCCCGATTACAGTGCAGAAACCTCGGAAACGTTGCCCGCTCTCGACAATGCAGCAACGACTTTAGAGAGCGACTACTTCCACATCCGCCGAGAGCAATACAACTCGGGAACGATCAACGTCCGCGAGATCAACCCGCAGGTAGAGTTTTTCGATGATCCGGATTTTAGCCTCGGCTCGGATACGAGTTACGATCCACTCTGCACCGGGACTTCTTCCGAATGCCCCAACCAAGGTTTCGATGGGTTAAACCTTTACTACCACTTGGAAAGCTACCGCCAGCGTCTAGCTGGGTACTTCACCGATCTAGGTAGCTCGCTCGACTTACCGGCCGATCCTTTGCCTGTCTTGGTAAATACATTGGGGCTCGATATCGACGGAGATGGCAGCGGCTTAGACGAAAGCAATAACGCCGCTTACATCAACGTGCCGTGCCGCGAGGATGAGCCGGACAAAACGCATTGCTTGGTTTTCTGGCGGCCAGCCACGATCAATAGCCCCACCTGCGGCGGGTCGGCGATTTTCTACGATGTCGCTCGCGAAGCGCTGGTGGCGGTGCATGAGTACCAACATTACGTCACCGACTCCATCACCGGCATGGTGTCGGGGCAGGACTCCTACAATGTCGGCGACGCACTCCACGAAGGCTATTCGGACTACTTCGCTGCAACGCACGTGTCGCAAGAAATCGGATCGGACGTTACGGCAGTTGGCGCGTATGCCTTTAAAAACTGCCCGGCCATCCAACGCGACATCGCAACGCTCAAAGTTTATGACACGTCCGAAGCGGATGGAAGTGGCGACCCGCACTTGTTCGGGTGGTCGTGGGCAAGTGGCTTGTGGAATTTACGCACAGAATTTGGCGCAACCGTTATCGACAAGCTGGCCCTGAAGTCACTTTTCCTTCTGCCGACGGAACCTGGTTACGTCGACGCTGTGGAGACGTTGGTGGAAGCAGACGAAAGTCTTTACGACGGCATCCATGCAGCTCGCATTCGCGAACTTTACTATGACGAGATCCAGTTTGTCGGTGGGACGACGCCGGTGTTCCGCGATGCTTCGCGTACGGTGCTGGAGTTGGGCCTGCGCAGCTGTGGGTATGTACCGGCAGCAAGCGCTCCGGTGAACCCCGCTGCGACAAGCGCTTTGTTTGCGCTCTGGGCATGGGCGACGCTGCTCCTGGGTCGCGGCCGGAGGTGGCAATGAAGCTTTGGAGAGTCTTTGGGTTGGTTCTTTTCGCGCAGAGTGCCGCACTGGGCGCGCAAGCGGTGAAGCGTCCCACTCACCGCGCGGCGGTCCGAACTCCGAATTCGGAAGTCCAGACGGTCGGTAACGAGATGCGCCTTTGGTTGGGCCTGGGCGCGGACATCGGCAGAGCGGTAGTGAGTTATAGCTCGGGTTTATCGGCCGGGTTGGGCTTAGGCGCCGATCTAGGTTTCACGCTTCCCGTAGCGGACGTTTGGGCGCTCGAGGCCGTAGCCTCCTACCAACGGCTTGTGCTGGGCCGTGCACTAGATGGTTCCGGCGCGCTCTCCGACACGGCGAGCGATTTTACTCAGACGTTGGGCTACGTTGGAGCCACCGCCATGGGACTTGTGCGGCTTTCCGGGGAGGGGACTCCCATCTGGTTGGAAGCGGGTGGGCAATACCTTTACCCGCTGTCCGCCAGTCAGGCGCGTAGCGGAGGATCTTCGGCCTCTTTCACCAACACCGACAAGCTGGTTCTCGCTCTCCTTGGGGTGCGGGCCTATTTCCCGCTCGGGGGAGCCTTGTCGCTACAAGGCCGAGCTCAGGCATTCTACAATCTGGCGTCTGCCGGCGGGAGTGCTTACCTAGGGTTGCGTTTGGGGGTTGCGGTCGGGTGGGCCCTGTAATACTAGGGATCGGTGAACGAATTCGATTTTTCTCCAGACGCGCCTTCGGGCCTAGAGGCTTTCCCGAATCCAGAAACGGGACGCCGCTACCAGATTGAATTTACTTGTCCAGAATGGACAGCTCTTTGCCCGCGCAGTGGCTTCCCCGATTTCGGGATCATCCACATCAATTACACGCCGCGGGATTACTGCGTGGAGCTTAAGTCTTTAAAGCTCTACATCAACGCGTACCGCGATTGCCGCATCTTCCACGAAGGCGCTGTGAATAAGATCCTCAACGACCTGGTCGCTGTGGTGAAGCCCTGGGAAATGGAAGTCTGGGGCGATTTCAATGTGCGCGGGAATATCAAAACGATTATCCGTGCCAAGTTCCAGGCGCCCGACTATTCTGCTTAGGAATGGGTTTCATAGAGCGTCTCAACGCACACCTCTACTCTAAGCACTCGCTTTGGAATTTACCCAACCTACTGACCCTTTTGCGCATCCTGCTCATTCCCGTGATGGGAATGCTTTTGGCTTTCGATTCCGATCAACCGCCTTTTGATAAAGACTGGATGTTCCGCTATTCGCCAGGGCGCGTGGCTGCGGGCGTTTTGTTGATTATGGGCATCACTGATTTATTAGACGGCTACCTCGCGAGACTGTGGAAGACAGAGAGCCTGCTCGGAAAGTTTCTAGATCCGCTTGCGGATAAACTCGTCCTGCTCGTGGGGCTTATCATGCTCTTGCAGCTGGAGCGCGTGCCGGCTTGGCTCGTGATCATTTTGCTTACGCGTGAATTCCTGGTTACCGGGCTGCGGGCGATCGCTGTGGGTGAGGGGATTGTGATTGCCGCCGGTGGATCCGGAAAGCTCAAGCTCATCTTCCAGATGGTCGGCCTCGGGTTTCTGATGTGGTACGGGAGTGCCTTTAATCTCCCGGCCGTAAAAATCGGTACGGGTATTCTTTATATCGCGCTGCTGATCTCCGTCGGCTCGGGCATTCAATACCTCGTCGACTTCTTCCGCGGCTTGAGCGCCAAACGCCCCTCGCTTTAGCTATTGTGAGGCGACATAGCCGGTCCGGCACTTTCTCTTGGCGGGTTTTGTGGCTGAAGAAAACGGGTTATTCGATACCCGGTAAGTCGTTTTCTTCTTCGCCAGAATCCGGCTTATTACGCGCTTCCATGAGCAGCTGACGGAACGTCATATCGTTTTCCATCGACTGAGAGTTCATGAACTCCGTGACCAGCTTTTGGGCCAGAGCTGTTTCGCGTTCGACATCGACCAGGTAATAGCCTAGCGAGAGCCGTGCATAAGGATCTTTGGCATAGCGGCGCGAGAGATCCACTAGCTGATCTTTTGCATCGTCCATTTCGCGGCTTTGGACTTGAGCAACCGCCAGACCGACTTGTGCCGGCACATCGTCTTCATCCAGCTTCAAGGCCTTCTTAAAGAAGCTTTTGGCCTCAAAGCCGTTGCGGTAGCGCAGAGCCACAAAGCCCATGTTCACCAAAGTTTCCTTGGGAGCCGGCTGTTTCAGTGCTTCTTGGAAGTAAGCAATGGCTTGCGCTTCGTTGCCTGCGCGGCCTGCGGCGACGCCTAAGTTATTCCAAACGGCGGCAGTGCCGTAGCCACGCGCTACGAGCGAGAGCCAGCAGGTGTTCGCTGCTTGGATTTTGCCCGATTCCAAATGTGCTAAGCCCAAGAGGTTTACCAAGGCCATGTTCTTCGGATCTTTCAAGATGGCGGCTTCGATGAGCGGAATGGCGCGGCTAGAAGACACCACCCGCATGACGTTCAAGAAAGAGAACGAAGCGTTTTTGCGGACGTCTTCAGGTTTTTCCGAATCATATTGGTGCTTCAAGACTCCGCGGCGTTCATCGGCAAGGCCATCATAGCTGATCGGCGAAGGCGTCACGGCGCTGTCTTCACGGCCACCCACGCGATCGTAGATTTGCGGTGTCGCAAACGGCGTTAAGCTCGCAAGCTGGCGGTTCGGTGCGAAGAGCAGGCTTGAGAAAAACGGGTACTGAAAGCGTTTCATGTTCCCGATTTCCGTTTTGGATTCCTTAGCTGGCATTGCCACGGACAGCATCATCGGCGGCAGATAGAAGGTCCGTACTGCCGGGTAGCGTTGAGAGTCCATTTCGCTCGCCAGTTGGTAGCAACGCGAAGTCCACTCCGAAAGCACATTGAACTCTTGGGCTTTGTCCAAACAGTTCGCGGCCAAGGAGCGGGCTTTCTCGTTAAACGGATCGATCATTTGGCGCTTTAATTCTGCGCGGTAACCGTCCAATTGATCGCTGTTCAATTCTGCGGGTACAGGTGCTGTCAAAACCGATTGGGCCATGTGGCGGTAGGCCGTGGCCGTGCGGTAAAGCGCGCCCAAGCCCCACTCAGCGTTCCCGATAGCAGCAATCTTGCCGTACTCTTGCTCCAGTTCCTGGAGGAGCATGAGTTTACGTTTCAAGTTCGCTTCAAGCTGGGACTGAGGCAAAGCGAGTTTATAGCTTTGGAAAAGCACGTCGCGGCTGCTCACAGACCAAAAACGCAGCTTTGCTAAGGCTTCCGCGCCCTGTGGGTTGCGGCGCAAGTCACTGCCATAGCGTTCTGCGATTTTGCGCGCTTCTTCGAGCAAGTTAGTCGGGATTTTACTGTTCTTCTCAGTCGCAAGCTCTACAGCACGTAAGGTGTGATCGAGGTATTCCGCGGCGCTTGTGCCTTTCACGCTACGCGCACGCAAGTGGTAGTTAATCTGGCGATCGATGGCATTGTTGGCTTCGTAAAGCGACAAGAGATCGCGTTCGACCATTTTCGTGTCGGCGGGGTACTGTGCGATGAAGCGCAGCAAGATCGCTTCGGCGCGATCGAGGTGGCCCGAGCCACCAAGGTACAGTCCCGCTAAGCGCAGAGCATTCTTCGATTGCGGATTTTGCGCATAGGTCTTGGCGAATTCTTCGAAGTATTGGCCGGCTTTATCGAATTTCGCGAGGCTTTCGAAAGTCTTAGCGACTTGCAAAAGCATGTTCTCGCGCAGACCGCTCTTGGGGAAACGGCGCAAGAAACGTTCTTGCGTTTCTACGGCCGGAAGCAGCATGCCGGCTTTCGTGTAGTTCACAGCGGCGTTGTAGAGCGCCTTTTCGAACAAGGCCTCATCTTGAGGGCCGTAGGTCTTGGTGTACTCGACATAGCCTTCCGCGGCCGCTTTAAACTGGCTGCCTTCTTCCAATAGTGCGATACGTTTCAGTTCCGCTTTGCGCAAGATATCGGAGATATCGGCCTTGAAACTTCCGCGGTGCAAGTCGCGCATTTCCAAGAACTTCACGCAAGCTGCCACGAGTTTTGCGTACTCTTTGCGGCGGTTCAGGATGTCTAGCAAGAGGTGTGCGCTGCTTGTGGCCGTGGCATGTTTCGGGTGCTTCTGGATAAGCGCCCAGAAGCCTTTGAAGGCCTCGGGGAAGTCGTGGTGCGTGTAACGCAAGTAAGACTGCTCATAAAGCACATCCGGAGCGTCTTTCTCGCCAGGGAATGCTTTGAGGTACTCTTCGCCGATTTCCAAAAAGCGCGTTTCCACTTGGCTGTAGGCAATGAGAGCCAAGGATTCATCATCCTTAGCGGCGAGTTTGGCCGTGTTCTTAGAGTTGATTTCTGCCAGGCCCGCTTTTTTGCGTTCGGCGTTGATCACCAGGTCCAATGCACTCAAGGCCGCGCGAATAGCTTCTAAGCGGAGTTTGCCAGCGCCGGGATCTTGGTACACACGGTAGTAGTGCTCTGAAGCGGCCAGGTATTGCGCTTGTTTATAGAGAATTTCCGCTAGGAAGAAGCGCACTTTCGCTGTGTGTTCTGTGCGCGGGAAGTACTCTACGTATTTCGTGTAAATGGCTTTGGCGCGGTTGTAGAGCGCTTCGTTGCGCATCTTCTGCGCAGTAGCGTGGTAGCGCAGCGCATAGTTACGCGTGAGTTCTTCGTAGGCCGTGGCTGCACTCTGCACCGTGGCGGGGTTCGAAGCATTCAGCTCGTACCAATTCGAACCATTTAGGTAGTTCGGCATCCGCTCAAAGAGACGTGCGACGGCATCTTCTTCGCGGTTCAAAGCTTTTAAGGACTCAATCGCACGCAGATCGTAGTCTGGGTTCTTGGAGAAATTCTGATCGAGCGCGATTAAGTAGTCATAAAGGCGGATAGCTTCTGCCGGGACGCCTTTTTCATAATAAATGCTGGCCATATTCTCCAGGCCCTGGCGCATGTCTTGGGCACTCTGGCCTTTGAAGAATTCCACCGCTTCGGAAGTCGACTTGGTTTCAGCGAAGGGCAGGGTGATATCCCGCAAGGCTTCTGCGCGTATGCGCATTGCCGAACCATCGCCATCGGAGTCCGCATAGCCGACAACCCAGCGGAAGAGTTTTGCCGATTCCGCGTAAGACTGGCGGTTATAGGCGCACCAGGCTTTTTTGTAGTTTGCATAAGCCAAGAGCGGGACATGCTTGCGTTCAATGAGTTTGTCGTAGAGCTGCTCGGCTTTCGGGAATTGGTTCTTATCAAAAGCTTGGTCGGCAAGCTGCACGAGCGCATCGGCATAGTATTTGGAATTCGGCAGTTCGCGGACAATACGCTCTAGATACTGTAATCCGGCAGTGACGTTCCCTTCATCCATCGAGCTGACCGCTAGGAAATAGAGTACTTCATCGCGGCGTGGGTGGTTGGGTGCGCGTTTGAGCAGGTCTTTGTAAAGCGCGCGGGCCTTGGTCATCGAAGTCTTGGATTCCGTGGTGTCGAGCTGTGGTTGGCGGCCGCGTTTATTTTTTTCCCAGGCAGCAAGCGCAGTATCGTACTCTTGTTGGGCCTTGGCCGCGGAGGCGTAATAGTCCTCCATATAGAGGCCGCCCAAACGCAAGTTGAGTTCTGCAACTTGTTCATTGTCGCGCGCATCGCGGATGAAGCGTTTGATGTCTTCAATGAGGGCGCGGCGCTTTTGCGAAAGCACACCCGCTTTTTCAGCGGAGTAAACCTCAGAAGATCCCGGCTGCGGGGCCTTTATTAAACTGGTCTGCTTGTGGATCTTCACCCGCGATTTATCGACGCCAAACGCGGATGTAGGGGTGAAACACGCGCCGGCAGCGGTGAGGGCTGCGGCTAGGTATAGGAGCTGCTTAAAGCTTTTATTCATAGTTCCACCTTGATTACTCCCCCATTTTAGCGAGTGCCTTCACAATGGGTCAAAATTTTAGGGGGGTCCGAAAACGCGAAAATCTCAATGATTTCAATAGTTAAAATTATGCTAATCGTGGTGCGGATAATTCAATAGTCCTCGAACATCCCCTGATTTCAGTGCCTTGCGCAGGGGTCCCTAGAGGGCTTTTCGACAAGATCGGGAAAATGCTTAACGCCTGGCGTTACGATTAACTCATGAAGGCAAGCAGGAGGCTTGAAGTCATGAACAAGACGTTCACCGCAATATTGGCAATCCTAGCGCTGCTCAGTGGCTGCGCGCAGAGTGACTCGTTCTTTGTTGCTAATTACCGTAGCGACGTCTTCGTCCAAGAGTATGACGACACCAAGTTCGACTTCCTCTGGGTCCTAGACAACTCCGGCAGCATGTCCGTGCGCCGTGAGTTCGTTAAAGACAATATGCAAGGCTTCCTCAATATCTTGAACTCCCGCAAAGCGGTGGACTTCCAAATGGCAGTTACCACCACGGATATGTTCAGCAATAGCGGGGCACTTATCCAATCGACGGGTGGCTTGAGCGTAGTGAAAAGCGCTACCTCTTCCGACCCTGTCGCGGATTTCGCAAGCATCGTGGACGCAGTGGCAGATTCACCGACGTCGTTCTGGGAACAAGGCCTGGAGTCGGCTTACCAAGCGATTTCTCAGCATTACAGTGAGTTTTCTCGTCCGGGCGTCCCGTTGATCATCATCGTGGTCACGGACGAAGATGACTACTCCTGCGCAGACCACTGCTGGGGTGTGGAACCAGAAAACAATCCAGACGATGTGGAATTCGACGTTTCTCGGTACATCACGTACTTCAGCGGCATCAAGGCGGCTGAAAACAGCACGACGTACTTATTCCCAATCGTTGGTTTGCCTACTTCTAGCTGTACGGTCTCCAGCCTTGGAGAGCGTTATGAAGAAGTGCAAGTCGGTTTGGGCGGCTTAAGCCGCAGCGGCAGCATCTGCAACGGCGAGCTGCGTAGCAGCTACGAAACCATCGCTCAGATCATCACGGATCGCGGCATGGTGTTCCCGTTGTCGGGTACCGCCTCGGGTAATGGAATTATTGTTTCTGTCGATGGCTCGCTTATTCCGTTCTCTCCGGAGAACTACGAATACGATGCCCAACAGAATGCGATCGTATTCACGGGCGTGATTCCTCGCAGTGGCGCAGTCATTGAGGTGAGTTACACCCAAGGTTCGAACTAAGAGCCGTAAGGCTCGTAGACAAAGGGACATGGATGTCCCTGAGGTACGTATGAGCAACAAACGTTTAGTACTATCGCTCTTCGCGGTAGCTTTGATTACTGGTTGCGGCAAGCAGGGCGCGGACTCCGTACGGAATGCGGATGAAGTGGCCGTGCTTGCCCAAAGTTCTTTCCACAAAAACGAAATGGCGCCTGGCACGGCTCGCATTTTGGCGCAAGTCATGCCGAAAGATGGCGGCGTGATTGCTGGCCCTCCTGCTTCGGGCGGTAGCGACACAGGCTCGATCCCAGCTCCCGGCACGGGCGGCGGAACCACCGGCGGTGGCACGACCGGCGGCGGCACTACGGGTGGCACGACTGGCGGAAATACGTCGGGCGGAGTCACGGGTGATCCTGCTA
>JAIEOG010000164.1 GCA_019750655.1 bacterium | reverse complement strand
AACCGATTGCGACTATTTTTAGTAGCGGTGAAAACATAGTCCCTCACGTCACCGAGAAGATCCCGCGTGGGATCTTGATGCCTTGTTGTTCCAACTCGTCGATAAACTTCGGAATGAAGCCGGTGGCCACGAACTTACCAATGACTTTGCGGTTCTTATCCATCCCCGTTTTACGGAAACCGAAAATTTCCTGCATGGTCACGACATCGCCCTGCATACCGACGATTTCCGTGATGCTTGTCACTTTACGCGAACCATCCGAAAGGCGCGTCTGCTGAACGACCAAGTTCACGGCGCTGGCAATTTGTTCGCGAATCGCTTTGGCTGGCAGGTCCATCCCCGCCATCATCACCAGCGTTTCTAGACGGGCGATGCAGTCGCGCGGCGTATTGGAGTGGACGGTTGTCATACTGCCGTCATGGCCCGTGTTCATAGCTTGGAGCATGTCCAAAGCTTCCCCAGCGCGGCACTCACCGACCACAATACGGTCAGGGCGCATACGCAAGGTGTTACGCACCAGCTCACGAATGGAGACTTCGCCTTTGCCTTCGATGTTGGCCGGGCGCGTTTCCAAACGGCCCCAGTGCTCCTGTGGGAGCTGGAGCTCGGCGGCGTCTTCTACCGTCAAAATACGTTCGTTGGGCGGGATGAACGACGCCATCACGTTCAAAAGCGTTGTTTTCCCAGAGCCCGTGCCACCGGAGATGATCACGTTAAGGCGGGCTTCGATACAAGCGCGCAGGAAGTCCGCCATTTCCTCGGTCATTGAGCCAAAGCGCACTAAGTCTTTATAAGTGATGCGGCTCTTCGCGAATTTACGAATCGTGAGCATCGGCCCTTGCACAGCAAGCGGCGGAATAATCGCGTGCACACGGGAGCCATCTGGTAAGCGGGCGTCGACGTAAGGCGTTTTCTCATCGATGCGGCGGCCCAGCGGCGAAACGATACGTTCGATCACGCCCAGGAGCTGGTTGTTCCCGGAGAACGTGGCGCCAGAGAGCACGAGTTTTCCGCCGCGCTCGACAAAGATCTGGTCTTTACGGTTGACCATGATTTCGCTTACGGAATCGTCCGCTAGCAAGTCTTGAATGGGGCCTAGCTCCAGGGCTTCGTCGAGGATTTCTTTGACGAGCTTCTGGATCTCATCGCGGCTGCGGTAAGGGTGGTCTTCCTTGTCGAGCAATTCGACCACGACCGTTTTGGTCTTTTCGCGCAGCACAGCCTTTTTCTTCGCGTCGTTACCTGTTTCGGTATCGACCTTTTTCAAATCCATCGTTTCGATCAACTGCTTGTGGATACGCTGTTTGAGAGCCGACCATTGATCGCTTGGCTTCTCATCGCGCATTTGGCTGCGATCGAAAACCACGGGGCCCCCGGCACCAGGTTTGGCAGCTCCTGGCGCTCCTTTGGCGAGTGTCAACTTGGATGCGGCATCGGAAGGCTTCTTCAGCTCGGAAAGCTTGTCCAAAAGCTTGGTTTCGCTCAGCGTGCGCGCCAACAAGAAGTAGGTCTTCGTAACTTCCGCACGAGGCGCAGCAATGACGAACGGCTGCGCTTTGGTCAGAGACTGAATGGCAGTGACTTCCTCTTCCGGAATCACAGCCAGGACGGGCTTTTTCAAGTTGTTCTGGACCATCTGCGCGGCAATCCCGTTGCGCGGCGTGAAACGGTTCAAGACGACCTTGATCATTTCCATCGGGAAGAGCAGGTTCTGGATACGCTCAATCACCTTGCGCGTGTGGTGCAGCACCAAAATCTCAGGCATGGTGACGACGAATATCGCCGATGAAAGTTCCAAAGCCTTAACACTGCAAGCGTCGAGGTCAGAACCCAGATCGATGATGATGGTGTTGTAGAAGTTTTTAAGGTGGTTCAGCGCTTTGAAAGTATGGTCGGGTGTCAGCGTCGCTAATTGCTCTGCCTCTAGAACGCTCGGCATGAAATGGATGCCGGAAGAGTGGGGCGCAACGTAGGTCATCATCCCATTCGCATCGAGACGGCCTTCGTGCTGTCCCAATTCTAAAATGGTTCGCTTGGCTTTGGTGCCCAAGAGCATGCTGATATCGCCGCAGGCGCGCGGGTCATGATCGACGAGCATGACGCGGCCTTTGGTGTCGATAGCGGTAGCGATGGCGAAGTTCGTCGCAAACGTGGATTTCCCCACGCCGCCCTTACCCCCGACAATCGCGATGATGTGTCCCCCAGCCATTCTATGCTTACTCCCCAGCTTTCAGACGGAACTTACGCGTGATGTCCTCAGTGCCTGCACTTGCGGTGCGGATCACTTCGGGTGTCACGAAGATCACATACTGCTGCTTATCCCGTTTGAAGTTCTTCGAACGTTGGAAATTGAAAAGCTGTGTCGAGGATCCGCCGCCACCGCCTGGAATCTGGCTTTGGCCGCCCTGTTGCGGTTCGCGGTTGTAACCCGACAGCGCTTGCTCGATCGCATTGCCTCCGAGCGCAGCAGAGTCGCCGTTCTTGACGGTAACCTGCGTTTGCAGAGAGTTATTCGCGATGATAGGCATGCCGCCGTTCAAACCCAAGACGGTTGAAAGCTGGATCTGGATCCCCATATCGATCGCGTCACTGCCCGGGATAGTCGCGGCTTTTACTTTCGTGACGTTATTGATCGGGATTTCCATCGGTTGCACCATCCCGTTCGGTCCTGCGACCTGCGAGTAGTAACGGATGGAGCTCTCGATTACCGCTGGAGAGTCCGCGCGGTCTTTCACAATCACCGTTTGTTCACGCAAGATCTTCGCGTGGCCATGGCTACGAGCGCTATTGAGTTTCGGGATTAGCGAACTCACTGTCGCAATCAAGCTACCCGTAACTTCGCCAGCCGAAGTGTCGTACTTCAGCGAGCTCGCATCGGTTGCCATGGGGGCCCACTGGAAATTGAAATTGCGGTCGTACTCGTTGCTCAGCTCCACATAGTTCATCGTAATCTTGATGTCTTGCGATGGAGGCGCTGCCTGCCGCGGACGAACGCGGAGAAGGTCGATAATGGCCGGTAAGCCACCACCGACACCACCTTGGGCCTTCGGACGGACTTCGCCGCCTTCCCCCTTAGTGCGTTCGACGAAAACTTCCGGCAAGTAAGTCCGAGCAATCTCAATAGCGCGGTCGGCTTCGTAGTCGCTCTCTGCCGTGCCTTCGAGGAAAAGGTTGTTGTTGATAACGCGGGCTGTGATTTCCGGAGAGCCGATCTCGCGCTCGATACGCTCGGCAATGATGTTCATCGTGACCTTGCTGATCGATGCAAGATTACGAATCGGAACTTCCTTTTTCTTCGGGTCGCGGTCCTTCATGGCATCCACGACGCGCATGATGCGGATCATGTCTTTCGGAAGCAGAATCTCACCATCTAAGATGACCGTCCCGCCCACGGAATTCATCTTCAGCCCTTCGATATCTCCGAGTAGAGAAGTGAGCTGGTTCATCACTTCGCCCATGTCTTCACGAGCGACACGGACTAGGTATTTAATCCGGGGGACGAAGTTGGAGTCATGGACAGTCATGTCCGTGAAGCCAGGATTCTGGGGCACGATCATGAGTTTGCGATCGCGGCCATTCTCCTTCACGCGGCGGTACTTCAAGAGTTTGTCGTCGGTCAGGTAGATGGGGCCGATATCGAAATCGAACTCCAACACCTTCGAAACACCAAGGGAAACGGTCAGGGGCTTTTCTTTGCCCACGAAAGGTTTCAACTCACCATCTGGCACTTCTCGCTCAGGCTTTGCTTGAGGGGTAGAGGTTGCCGAGACAGAGGCCGACGTAGCCGGCGTTACCGGAGAAGGTTCGGAAGATTCGGAGTCCGACGAATCGTCGTCTTCTGCGCGCACGATCAGCGGGGCGCTGAGCGCTGCCATCAGAAGCAATAGGGCTAAGAGCTTTTTCATTCACCGACCCCAATCTGCCGATCGCCCTGGAGATCAAAGAACTTCGTGCGGGGCGTTGGCTTTGCCGGAGGAGTTTTCTTCCCCCGTGCATAGAAAGAATCTTTGCCCATCACGGCATAGAGGTTCGTGGTGAGCTTGCGATCGACGCTTCGATCGTCGGAGTGGCGCAAGAGCAGGGTGATGGGATCATCGTTATAAACCGTCATGACATACGCCAGGATCTGAGCCTGGCGAGGCGTTACTTCTAGGGTGACAGTGCGGTAAACGGGATCGTCTTTAGCAAAGTCCAAGGTCTCGCGGACTTCCACCGGACTTACGCCCTGGTTCTCTTCAACGGCCTGGCGGTAAATGCTCTGATCCACGCCGCGCGGAGGCTCGGCCTGAATGGTGCGGCCCACGGCGAGCACCAAGACATCCTGCATGAAGACTTTCACTTCGTTGATGTTGGATTTCTCGGCCTTGTATTCAAAATAAGTCGCAAGGTCCACGCGGTTGCCTGGGCGCACCATGTAACCCACGCCGCTTTTCACGGTCACTGGAACGCTAAACGCGCGGCGACCCTGGACGATCTGCGTGTCGAGGCCTGAGTAAACGTTCTTGGAAATGATCTTATTGTCGAGGATGTGCTCGCCCTTGGTGATTGGCACGGAGGCGACGGCATCAATCACGTCTTTCGGATCTTCGATGAGGCCCTTGGGCAACATCGCTTTCGGAACGCGCAAAGTTTCTATGTCAGTCGGGCGGATTGTCTCATATTGCAAGATGTCGCGAGAGGCGACCACGATTACGCGCGAAGTTTCTAGGCCGTACTGATCTTGCATCTGCGTGTCTTGCTCGCTGACGTATTGCCAGACGAGGTACATCGCCAGAAACGAAAAGAGGACGGATAATGTGAGTGCTCTACGTTCCATTTTTAATCCACTCCAATCGCCGACCCACCTACGCTGTCGAAAAATTTAGGCGGACGCGGAGCCGGGGGTTCCGGTGGTTTTCTTTGGCTGAGACCGAAATCGCTCTCGGGGCCAAGCACTTCAGCTAAAAGCGTCGTTTCCACGGGATCTGCGGCTTGGTCGCCGCTATTGCGCAGAGTGAAGAACAGCCGGCTGTCGCCGTACTTGGTGGCGACGAAAAGCACACGCTCCGCATCCTCCGGGGAAAGCTGGAGGGTGAGGCTGTTGTAATCGTCGGCCGGGCGTCCATTCGGAAGAATGTCCGTGCGGGCGCCACCAAAGTCTTTTCGATCTTCGAACTTCGTTTCCAGGAAGTTCATCACGTCGCGGTTCACACGCGTGGGGACCTCGTTCTGGAGGTTTTTCCCCGTCGCTAGAACTAAGGCGTTTTGCACCATGGTCTTCGCTTCGAAGACCATGTTGTTGTCACCTGGGTCGTAGTTGACGACCGTCATGATATCCACGCGGTTCCCTGGACGAATAAGCTTGGAAACGGCATTACGGACAGTGACGGGAATTGTAATCGCGCGCGTGTTTTTAGCCACTTGGCGTGCGAGCACTGGACGGCCATCTTGAGTCACAAGTTTCGTCAAAGTGATCTGCTCGCCGGGATAAATTGGCACGAAGGCGGCTTTACCGGCGATTTCCGTCATCGAAGTCACCGTTTGCGGTTGGCGGAACTTCTTAAAAACCGTGATTTCCTCGAGCATGTTCTCGCGAATAATGCCGTATTCGGGTATGGCGCGAGTCGCCACCACGACCGTTACTTCTTCGCCAAAGTCTGATGTCAGTTCGGCGCGCTTCACTTGCACATAGGCCGTGATAAGCAGCATCGATACCAGAAAGCAGATCAGCGAGATGATAATGGCTCTGCGGTTCTCCATTTACGTTCCTCTAAAACGCGTTCACTGCACGCAGCCGGGCTCTCGGCAAATCCCCACAACCGCATTGACATCCGAGGGGCCCGACAAAATCTTTCGCTTCGGAGCGCGGCCGGCAGTATCCGTGTACTGAACGGCCATGTACTCCCTGCCGTGGATGCGGTTTTCGCGATCATCCACAATAAACTTGGCGCGGTTCGCGGTGCGCTCATAGAGCGACATCGCGGCATACTTCTGTCCCACGTGCGATGTGTGCAACGTGTGGAAGGAGTTGATGGTGTAAAAAATCAGCCAGATCAAAAATGGCAACGCGAGCGCCAACTCGATGGTGGCTTGCCCGCGGCGCTTGGCGTTTTTTTCTGATGGCTTCAACACCCGTTGTCCTCCATCATTTCCAAAATCCCAACGTTGCTACCCGCGAAACTCGAATACCGATCAAAGAATCCGCGGCACTCTTGGAACGAAGGATCCCGTCCTAAATGCGTTTCTGAATTCAGCCGGATACGGCTCGCAGGGCCATCTGCCCCTGTGAAAACGGGCGGCAGATAAAACATATCCATGTCGTAGCTCGCCAAGATGCCTGAGGTACGCACGTTGTTCGTCTCCGTGCGGATAAATTCCAAGTTCGACCGGCGAGCAACGGGCTGAATCTTTTCAAAGTACGAATCGAAAACGAGCTTCGCATTGCGCTGCTGGATAGCTTCACGGCTATTTCCGGATTTGTAAGTCCGAGCCGCCATGAACGTCGCGTATTCGACGTAATCGCTCACTACCAACAGAATCGAGATGCTCAAGAAGAAGAGGAGAAAAAAGAAAAGCACAACGGAGATCGCCACGAACTCAATGGCGGCCTGACCCGACTGGCCTTTCTTTGTTTTCCAAAGCTTCATAGCGTTTCTCATAAATGCAAAGCCTTCGCCCGCGCGGGATCCCCTGGGTGCCCCGCTTGCCCCGGCGCTAATACCTGCCCGGGCGTCAACTCTCCGTTTTGGACCACGTTCGTGATCGAGCTGCGGATCGTTGCCAACATCAAGCGTGTGAAATTCCCCATCGGGCCCGTCATCACGATGTAAGTCGTGATGAAAGCGGCGCTGAGCAAGAGCAGGTATTCCAAAACGGTCTGCCCACGCTCGTTGCCGAATTTCTTCCGACGGAGTTTCACATCCACTCCCAGTGCCGGTGGTGGGCTATGCTCACCACCAGGTACGCGCAAAAAAGCGCTGGGCCGAAGGGCATCTTCACTGCTGCGCGTGTGGGTTCCCCATTTTTCAGGTTCTCCACGACGCTCGAAGCGCTCCCTTCCAACCCTTTTTTCCAAAGCAAAATCCCCAAGCCCACGGCCGCGCCAAACACAATCCCGACGCCGGCGATCCGAAATACGGTGGCTGCTGAAGTCCATGCGGCAATCGCCATCAAAAGTTTCACATCGCCGGCTGCAACAGCTTTCACGGCAAACAGCGGGAAGAATGCGGCAAACGCCACGCCGACAGCGAGCAAACTATCTAGTCCTTGAGGGAAACCCTGGGCCGTGAAGCGGAAAGCGAGGCCCAGTAAGAGAAAAGGGAAGGTAAGCCAATTGAAGATCTTGCCCCAAAGCAGATCCGTGGCGCATGCCACAAGCAAGAGCGTCCAAAGCGCTATTTCCGGAACCCCATTCATACGTCCCCCAAAGACGACTACCGGAAAAGACTTCTAAAACTTGTACCCGGGAGAGTTACCTTACGTAACCCGCACCGGAGCGAGATTCGGAGGCGATATTGCCCTCCAGGCCCCGCAGGCCATCCTTAAAAACGTCATTAAAAAACTTCGCAGTTTGCAGAGAAAAGATGGCACCGAAGGCCACCATCAAGAGGTACTCGATGGTGCTTTGCCCTCGGTTCCCAAGCTTCTTCGTCCGCATCATTGCGTGCTGGCGCTCATGAGTTGGTTAATTTTGGCGTTCACGCCTTTAAAGACTTGCGCCACAGTGTCTGGGAGGCGCTTTTTCAATTCGCCACCGAGTACGCTGATAACCACCACGATCACGGCAATGATCAACAGGTATTCCACCGTTGTCTGGCCGCTCTCGTCTTTCAGGAATTTCTTCAACATTGGGTCTCCTCCAAAATAGTAAAACCGTCCTGACGCGACGTGCTACTCAATCATTCTAGCAACCCCTACTACTGGGGTCAAAACGAGTGTGCAGATAAGTGTTTGATATTACTTAATTTTAACTGAACACGTATTCTACACTCCTCTTAAATAGATCGGAAAATCGACACCTTTTCCTGAGCGGCAAATGCTGCAAGCTGCCGATTTTCTTGACACTTCAAGTCATACCCTCGGAACCCTTCAAGAATCCCGTGCAACAGTGTGTCAATTCTGATACACTGCGTCATCTTTTCGAGTCTGGGTGCGGGTCAAACGTGGATGGGGGTCCTGGTTTGGTTTCCAAACAAATCGTTCAAAAAGCTGTGCGTTGGGGTGTCATTGGGGCTGCTTTATTGGCCCTTTGGGGTGCGGATGCGCCCTATGGCGTGCAGGCTGTTGCTAGCAGCACGTCCACCATAAGCTGCGAAGGCGCCTACCAAGTCGGTTATTGGGCCTGGCAGAATACTGCCTCTGAGAAGCCTTCCTTTATAGATGATGCGGAATTCGTAAACCGTGTGATGGATCGCTATCTAGACCGCATCGATCCATTGAAAGTTTTGCTCACCCGCGACGAGGCAGCTGCCTTCCGACGCATGGGCCGGGCGTCGTGGCCGGCTTTCATTGCGGATAAGAAGTGTGATGGGTTTGAGGGCTGGGTCGGGGTGACTTTCCCGAAACTAGAAGCGCGTCTAGAGCGCCTTTTGAAGACTTTGCCGGTGGCCAGCTACTTCCCGAAAACCTTGCCGGAAACGGCAAAGCCCAAAGACGAGCCGGCACAATACCCGGACTTCGCGGCAAACGAAGCCGAACTCACGGCACGTCTTGCGACTTTGGCTAAGTGGCGCTCACGTGTTGCCACGCGCAACCTGATGCTCGCCTTCAAAGGTGATGCGTACCAGTTCTTGAAATTCAGTCTCGAGCGCGCGCTCTATGATGAAGAAGCGCCTAATGGCGTGCACTTGCTGGCACGGGCCTTCACGAATGCGGTCGATCCGTACTCTGACTATTTCAGCGATGAGGAGTACGCAGATTTTTACAACGAAATGACTGTCGGTTCTGCTGCGATTGGGGTCGACGTCCGCGAAACGCCTCAGGGCCTTTTGGTCGAAGCCATCACGAAGAACTCCGCCGCTGAAAAATCGAAGCAGCTGCGCGTAGGCGATTTGATTCTCGCGGTTGATGGGAAGCGTTTTACCGATATGCCTTCTCGCCTGTGGCGCCACGCGCTCCACCGCGACGAAGGTGTGCCCGTGCAATTGACGGTACAGGCTCTAGCCGGCGGAAAAATCCGTGGTGTGCACTTGCTTGCGCAGCCCTTCGCGACGGAAGAAACGCGAGTGAGCTGGAAGATGGTTGCCACCGCAGATGGCCAAAAGCTCGCCGTTATTCATATCCCCAGTTTCTACGGCCGGGGCGCACGCGGCACGGGCGGTAGCTATAGCTCTGCTGAAGATGTCGAATCCAGCTTGCGCCAAGCGATGGCTGCTTCGCCGACAGCCGTGGTTTTAGACTTGCGGGACAATCCGGGCGGCTACTTAGACGAAGCCGTTCCGATGGCAGGTTTGTTTTTGGGTAAGCGCGTAGTGGTAAACGTTGTGGATCCAATGGAGAAGTCGGTGCGGATTGATACGCCGTACGCTCGCGGATTGTACCAAGGCCCCTTGGTTGTTCTGATGGACAAGAACAGCGCAAGCGCCGCGGAAGTTTTGGCTGGTGCGCTTAAGGATCACCGCCGCGCGATCATCGTGGGCGACAAAGCGAGCTACGGCAAAGGCAGCGTGCAGAAACTTTTTCCGCTCGAAAGCCCGCCTCCGGGTTTAGAGCTTGCTGCTTCGGATAGAAAGGGCGTTTTGAAATTAACGACGAGCTATTACTACTCGCCCATGGGCAACTCACCCACCAAAGGCGGCATCGCGTCTGATTGGGTTCTGCCCGAAAAGAAGACCGTCGAAGCTTTTGAAAAGAAGCCACAACAGCACGCGCCTGCGCAGGGCCCCGTGCTCCCAGAAAATGAACAGCTCGCGCTTACCCTGCGGGAAAGAGTCGTAGCTGCGCGTCTTGCGGAGTTGAAAGAGTCGGACGCCGTGACGGATGTGCAGATTCACCAAGTTTTTGATGGTGCGGTGGAGCGCGCCTTCGCTGGGCAGAGCTTGGAACGCGAAGATCGTGACAAGCTTGCAGAATCTCTGGCAGTCGCAGCGGAGTGGGCGAAGCTGGAGAACAGTTCGCAGTCTGTCAAATCGCGCTGACTCAGCGCGTGTTGGATTCCTAAAAAAAGAATTCTTGTCTTTTTTCCCTATGGTAAGCTTAAGTAACTGAACTGAAAGGGAATCCCATGGCAGACGAATCCGCATACTGTGTAAAGTGCCGCAAGAAAACCACCATGAAGAACACCCAAGAGGTGAAGATGAAGAATGGACGCCCTGCAATGAAGGGCAACTGTTCTGAGTGTGGTACGGGTGTTTACAAGATCTTGTCCCAGACTAAGTAAGTCTTAGGAAGCTTTCTTGAGGGGAGCCTTATCGCCTTCGGCGGTGTTGCTCCCCGAAAGCGTCTCGCTCTGGCAGCAGCGATTGCGGCCATTCGCTTTGGCGAAGTAGAGCGCTGTGTCTGCACGGTTCACTAGGTCCTTCACGCATAGAGCTGGGTCTAGCCCTTCCGATTTCACCTTATCCAAAGTCGCAGTCCCCATACTAATCGTCACAGGGATGTGTTTGTCGTTGTGCACTAGCTTCGTGTTCTGGACACGCTTGCGAAAACGTTCACAGAAGACTAACGCGCCTTCCATGTCGGTATTGGGCAGGACCGCCATGAATTCTTCGCCCCCAAACCGACCCACAATGTCCGTATCCCGGGCTTCCTCTTTGAGGATCTTCGCCACATTTGACAGAACATAGTCGCCCGCTTGGTGACCATAGGTATCGTTCACTTTTTTGAAATGATCGATATCGCACATTACGACTGAAAAGGTGCCTTCGTTTTGTCGGAAGGCGTTTTTCACGCCACGTAGGAGCGCGCCTTCGGTGTAGACCTTGTTGTAAAGCTGGGTAAGGCCATCCACGATCGATTCTTTTTTGCGTTCATCGTACTTCTTCTGCAATTCGCTTTCAGCGGTGACGTTGCGGATGGTGAGGAGCACACCAATGGCTTGGCCGGCTGCGTCTTGAATAGGAACGCCGCCCACAATCATTTGGAGATCTTGGTAACTTTTCGTTTCCCCATGCACTTCATCAATACGGACAGACTTATTCTGGTTGAAGACTTGCTTAGCTGGGCATTCGCCAGGGCAAAGCTGTGTCTTCAGAACGGTGCAGAAATCCCCGATCTTCAAAATCTTGCGGTAAGACTCGCCCGTGAGTTCAGTGAAAGCTTCATTGAACTCAACAACGCGGTTCTCGGCATCCACGATGCAATAAGCATCGAGAAAGATACCCAGTAAAAAGCGGTTTGCTTCGAGCCAGGCTTCTAGGCTCTGCCGCTTTTTCTGCGCGTCACCTTCATTTTGCGAAGGCGAAGTATTGTTTGGGATTGCCATCTATTTCCATTTCCCCTTCACCACAAGATTCACACTTGAGCGTTTCGGGGATATTTGGGTTACCGTTTCCAAAATCTTTTGCTGGGACCAAAACGAGTTTCTCAGTCTCGCAGTTGTCGCAGACATAAGGCACAAAGGCCGAACTCACTTTCGCATGGCCGACAAAGCTGGGGACCATGTTCATTTGGCGCACCACCAACGGAGGGCATTCCTCGTATTGGATGGGCGTGCTCTGGAGTTCTTTCACAAAATTTACCCAGGTGCGGATGCCGCAAGAGTTAATCGACGTGACACCCTTGAAGTTTACGACCAGCGCAGGCGCGCCCGTTTTCTTCAAGGCTTCGAAATCCGTGTCTTCATCGATCACGCCCTTGAGCGTAATCCGAGTACTTCCACCTTCGGGTTTCACTTCGAATTTGAACTTCTCATTGGGGATCATTTTGTGCTCCGTTCAAAAAAGCTAAAAGAAAAGTGCTGGTTATCGAAAGACCGCTGGTCTGCAATCCAGCAAGCAATCTCGGTGCTTTGGCCGGGTGCGGAAACCACTTTCAAGTGAGTCACCGCATCGAAAATCATGTAGGTGCCTAAGCCGGCGCCGCTTTCCTTGTTTTCAATCTGGGAATGCCCGCTGTAGCAACGCGAAAGCGCGCGGGCCATTTCTTCAAATTTTAGAGAGCCCGCTTGATCCTTCACGCTCAGGTAAATGCCCTGAGCAGTCGAGGAAAACCGAATCGCGATTAGTTCGCGGCTGGCCAAGACAGCTTCCTGGCGGCGAGCGTATTTCTCTTTGCCATCCGCGTTGCGGTACGCGTGGAAGAGGACATTCGTCATCAACTCTTCCAGGACGCTCTGGACTTTCTCGCGTAAGAAGCGTTTGCGCTCCAGTTTGCAGCGAGCGACGACGGCTTCGGAAATAGCTTGGCGCTCACGGCTTCCACCGAGAGTCATCTCTTCTTTTTCGCCGTTTTCCCAGGGGAAGAGCGGTACAGCACCTTGGAGAAGCGCCGCGTGCGTCATCTTCACCACGGGGTCCACTTTGCCAAGTTCTGTCGAGAAAATGTAACGGCAGCCTTTGTCGACGAGAAGCACGGCTTCGGCCTTCGACAATACACCCGTATTTACGGTTACCAAACCGGCGGGGTTATTCGGGAGAGGGAGCTTGGTCATGCAGCCTCCCCACTATTAAAGGGCAACAAAGGAGGTGCCTGCGGAATACCGCTCTGTGTTTCCGCCATGGTGCGGACCCAACGGAAAAGCACGAACGTAATATCGTCCGCTTGTGCTGCACCTTGGGTATGTTTTTCCAACTGTTCCATGATCGTCTTGCGGATCTGGACCAACGGATTGCCCGATCCGGCACCGAACGCCTTTTTCAAAGCGCGTTCGCCCCAATCTTTTCCTTCGCCGTTCTTTGCTTCGGAAACACCGTCCGTATAAAGCAAGAGGGTGTCGCCGACCTGCATTTGCAGGGTCTCGGATTCGTAACTCGCATCCGGAGTAAATCCAAGGCGCTCTCCACGAGAAAAAAGCACATCAACAGCCGCCTTTTTCTTCTTATCGGCCGCACCCGCAGAAGATTCCTGGGACGATGCGTTACGCAAGCAGAGCGGGGATTCATGGCCGGCGTTGGCGACCAGCATTTCACCCGTTTCTAGATCTACTTGGACAATACACATCGTCATGAGCAGCTTGCCGCGGCAAGCGCTATAGATAACGCGGTTCATCTCCGTCAGTAAGACTTCCGGAGCGAGCGGGGTGTCTGTATAAATCGACGTCAAAGTAGCAAAGCAGCTTTTCGCAACGGCAGTGACGATCGCGGCAGGCGCGCCGTGGCCTGTGGCATCGCCGATAAAGACGGTGAGCAAGTTACCCGTAATGCGCGCGTCCCAGTAGTCGCCTCCGCACTCGCTCGCTGCAACGTAAACAGAATCCATCGCAACACAGGCGGATTCGATGCTCGGAGGTGTCAGCAAGGTGGATTGCACGAGGCGAGCCGTTTCCAGCTCGTCTGCGAGACGTGCTTTTTCAGTCGTCTCCTGGATCAATGTCTGGATCTGGTTTGCCATCCATTGGAAGGAACGGGCCACGCTCTGGATCTCATCGTTCGAGCGCACTTTCAGCTGGACGTTGAAGTTCCCTTTACCAAGCTGCTCAGCGGCGGCCCGCAGTTTTTGGATGTTCGTCGTAAGTCCCGACGCGAAAATCACGCTGAAAACCGTCGAGGCGCTAAGAATCAAAACAGCTAGCAACAAAGACTTTTCCAAAAGGGTTTTGAGCGCCAAGAAAGCTTCGGCTTTGCGGATCTGGGAAATAGCGAAAACGTTTTTAAACCCTGTTTCGGAGATGTTGCAGAGGTATT
>JAIEOG010000033.1 GCA_019750655.1 bacterium | reverse complement strand
GAGGGTGGCGAGTCCCGGCTAGAGGCGGCCCGAGGGGCCGACCGGAAGCCAGCCTTGTGGCGCCCACCATTCGCGCAAAGCGAATGGGTCAAATGAGAAGTGAAACGCGAGAGCGTTTCGACCAAGTCCAAGGCTCGAAAGACGGAGCCACAAAGCAGCTAGTTCGGAGACGTAAAAGATCAGAGGGTGGCGAGTCCCGGCTAGAGGCGGCCCGAGGGGCCGACCGGAAGCCAGCCTTGTGGCGCCCACCATTCGCGCAGCGAATGGGTCAAATGAGAAGTGAAACGCGAGAGCGTTTCGACCAAGAATAGAAGCGAGTTTCACGTATCACTCGCCATTAAATTTTCTTATCGCTCCGGTGAGTTGGCTCACTGGATGTGAAATGTCTAAAGCCCCTGGAATTACCAACATGCCTTTTAACTCCTTCGCATTCTCTGCAGTGGCATAGATCAGGTAGTTGAGAATATTCAATTCAATCACATGATAAATTGGCGAAAGCTCAGGGACGCTTGGGTGGGTAAGTTCGGCCTCAAGTTCTTTTCGCCGTTGAGAGAGATAACGCTGTCTTTTCTGGGAAGAGAGGCTTTTAAATTTCAGAACGAGTTCCGCTGCAACCCCAATTCTGTGAATGGCCCGGCGGGCCTGCCGTTGTTCTAACGAGGGAGGTACAGGGCCCCCTAAGAGCGCATCCAGAACGGCTTGATCGGAATCCGAGAGCAGATTCCGCCCAATGGGCCAATACCCAGCTTTTTCTGCCTGTAGGACCATTCGGACTTCTTCTATTTCTTTTTGCAAGCGATCCGCGAGGTTTTGGACTGTCCTCGGGTGCAGGCCCATTCGCTGCCCAACCTCTTCCCATGCGCTGTCTGGCTGGGCGGCAATCAGCTGTTTTTCGTTTTGAGAAAGAGCAAAGTCCAGGTGCCGTAGTTCTTCACTGTAGTCGGCCAACCCTGCAAGAAAAGTGGGGCATTTCTGGCTCAGCGCCGGAGAGACTACTGCCAATAGAGTGAGCAGTACCGTTTTTCGCATGGCGGTCGTATAGCACAAAAGCTATACCGAGGATGTGTGATTTTTTTCTTAGCGATATCAATAAGATACCTGGAAAGACTACATTCCCTCCTTTAAAAACTTCCCACCCTATACACCCAGCTGATGGCATCAACATTGCTTTATGTTTGAACCAGTTCTTCGCTGAGCCTACTCAGTGAGAAACACAAGTTGGGAAGTCTACAGTCATGACAAAATTTGGAATTCATATGAAGCTGGTATTAGTCCTTTTTTCCTTCGGCATCTTAAACAACGCCAATGCAGAGAGCTTCCATTCCCTGTCCATCTTCCCTTCGATTTTAGGGGCAGATCCCGCCGCTGATAAGGCAACTCCAGTCGGGCGGCCTGTTGCAGAAGAGTCTGCGACCACGAAGCTCACGAAGAAGACCACCAGTGGCGCTGCGTTTAAAAAGGTCTCCGAGGAACAGTTAAAAGAGGCAGGGATCAAAGACCCAAAAAAATTCGGCGAATCGTGGGAAGATCCTTCCGGCATGATTTGGGGGGACATGGCAAAGAGTGAAGACGGTTCTCCGCTCTACATGGATCACAAGGACGCGGAAGACTTCTGCAAAAACCTCGGAGCAGAACTTCCCAGCGGTTACATAGAGGACGTAAATGGCGGAAATGGATTTCCGGATAGCGATTCAGATTTTGTGAGACTTCGCAAATATATGGGAGCGAAGTCTGTGAATGGTAAAGCAGCTCCAGAGGGGTATGTGCCGCAGATTCTTCCCAATTTGACTTATATGGGAACTGCGACGAGCAATACCATCCGTCTAACATCCAATCTAGGCATATCCGTAAAATTCCCAAAAATGTACGACCGGTATTTTTGGTCTTCGTCGATTTATGATCACCCTGATTTTGCCTACGTCTCCGAGGGTGGTGAAGGCATTAATGGCTACCCTCGAGTCAACGGCCCAAAGGTATGCTTAGTACGTTGCGTAGTCCGCGCCGCTAACTTGGGTTCCAAGTAACTCCTAAGACCAGGGCGTTAGAAAAGTACGCTAGCTCCCGCCTTGGGTGTCCATGCGACGGTATTATCGTAAAGGTAATTAAAGGACATCGGCTCAATAGTAAACGCGAAGTGGTTCGCCAAATCTATGTCCATCCCTGCACGAGCAGCTCCGGTTACGAAGACGCCGCTGCCATCGTTAACTGCATTAGTGGCGCTGTCCACCTTGCTCCAAGCAGCGTGGGTTACTCCCAATGATAAGGCAGCGTAGGGGTGAAAGGAACCTTCGTAGTCCCGCACCATTAAGACTGAATGCACAGGCATAAAGCGTGCCTTCGAGTTTTCCGGCAAACTCTCTGGCTCTCTAGACTCCTGCACCTCTCTTGAAATCTTTTCGGGGAGGAGCCCTGTGATAGCCCCTCCGACAACGACCCTTGCGATACCTTCGCCTAGAGCTCTGCCGAATCCCTCCATGAACGCTGTCGTTTCGCTGTAACCGATGCTTACTCCAATGGACCAAGAAGATGTGCTGGAAAGTCGTAGAGCATATTCGGCGTGCACGCCGCCACCCGCCCATGGGGAAAGAATTCCTTCAGGTGCGAGGGTAAAGCGGTGGTGCGATTGATTTAAGCCCACCGAGGTGGTTACCAGCGCAGCATCGTTCGCCCAAAGAGTTTGAGGAGAGGTCAGGGTAACGAACCACAAAATACCAATCGCCAAGCGCATAGGATCTCCAATGGGGGCGCATTATAGGTATTTTACGAAATGCCGCAACTTGATGGTCTAACTAAGCAAACCAGCGCCTCTTGGCAGCCAAGCGCGACTGCGAGAATAAAGCCAACTTGCCGAAAATGGTCCCTTGATCCAGCAGCTTACGGCGTGCTAAAAGGCGCCCCCGCAGCAGCAGTTTCCAGGCACCGCGAACCCTAATAAACGTTTCGTCACGAAAGGTTTCCAAATGCGTTTTTCGACTGTCGCCCTATTGGTAGTAGGTCTGGGACTAAGCTCTTTCGCTCGAGCCGCCGAGCCAGCGCCGGAACTCAAAATGGGCCCTGAGTTAACCCAGCTTTTGAAAGACGCAGGTTTGGTTGTCGAACCCAAAGCCGACCGCTCTTCCTTCCTCCGCAATTGGCTAGGCTATGAATTCCAAGGCCGCGTCGCCGACGTAGGCGTTCCCGAAAAAAAGGGCCTTGTTTCCATTGTCGGCCGTGAGTCGATTGACTCCGTTATGGATCAGGTCCAGGCCCTTTTGCTGGCAGACTGAACGACTTCCAAAAAGTTTAACTTCAATAAATTCAATAGTGAGCTGTTTTACGAATCGATGAAGATGCTCGATTTACAAGCTTACAAAGCTTTCAAATCCTCTAAAAAGAAAGCAAGCCTCGCGAGAGCTTGGAAAAAAATGCTGCAGCAACAAGCCGAACAAGGGCAGGTGGCACAGCAAATTCGCCGCGCAGCGCTGATTGTTTTCTTGATGCGCGAATACCAAAACAACTCTTCTTTCATGAACGAAGGGGCTCGCAGCGCTTCCATGGATCGTTTCGACCGCGAGTTTCAGGAGAACTTCAAGAACCCTCTGAAAGAAAACTCGGGCATGTACGCGTCTCTCAAAGCCAAAGAGGGCGATTTGCTGGAAACAGTCTACCCGCGCTTGGGTGAGGAGCTTGTCGAAGCTTCCAAGATCTATTCCACGGTGGAAGAATCGAATTCCGAAAGCGTCCATACGGTCGTTGAGGCCCTTGGAACGCTCTTTGAACACAGCGATTTGATTTCTACTTGCCAGCTGGAGTCCGATGTCATCGAGTATCTCGCAGAGAAGATGGGCAGCGTTGAATGGAATCTGGAAAACCGCCGCGAGATTCTGGCTGTGATTTTGAGCGATGCCCCGGCCCCGGAAAACCACGAACTTTTCCACAAAGGCATTCTTCAGTCGTTCGAGCGGCTGGAGCTTAAGTCGATGGAGAGCAAAAGCTACCGTTCGTTTCTCCAGGAAGGCGAGAGCCTGCGCTCTTTCCCGTTGGAACGCTCCTCTTCCATACTAGAGTTCTACAAGAAGTAGCTATTACGCTGCTTTTTTCGTTTCTTCGTCGGCAAGCAACCAGTGGCTTAGCACCGCAAATAACTCCGCATTGCTTACAGGCTTAGAGACGTAGCCATTCATCCCAACCGCCAAGCACCGCTCTCTGTCGCCTTGGAGAGCATTGGCTGTCATCGCGACGATAGGGATATCTGTCTGTGGGAGTGTCTTGCTTGCGCGGATGAGGCGCGTGGCTTCGTAGCCGTCCATCTCCGGCATCTGGCAGTCCATCAAGATGAGGTCATAGGGAATAGTCCGCAGCGCATCGAGCACTTCTTGCCCGTTGGCGACGGCATCGACTTTCAGTCCCATCTTTTCGAGCACTTTTACGGCAATGATCTTGTTCACGGCGTTGTCCTCGGCGAGGAGGATACGCAAGCTGCGTCCCGTGAGCTCTTTGAAGTTGCCTACTTTCTGGCTGCGATGGACGACGGGCTGCTTCCCCGCTCGAAGGTTCAGACTGAACCAGAACGTCGTCCCGACTGCCTCGGTGCTTTCTACGCCAATTGTGCCACCCATTTGCTCGACGAGGTGCTTCGAGATGGAAAGGCCAAGGCCTGTTCCCCCGAAACGACGGGAAGTGGAGGCATCGGCCTGGGTAAAAGCGCGGAACATTCGGGAAAGTGCGGCCTCGGGGATCCCAATCCCGGAGTCTTTTACTTCGACGCGGATGCGGTTCTCTTGAGAGCTCTTTGATTCACAACTCACCCGAATAGAAACCTGCCCCTGCAAAGTAAATTTCACCGCATTACTCAGTAGGTTGTTGAGAACCTGTCTTAGGCGCCCGGGATCGCCCCCCACATACTGCGGGGTTTGGGGTTCCAGATTGAGCGCGAGCGCGATACCTTTGCTCTTGGCCTGCACGGAAAAGGTCTTCGCTACATCTTTCAGAAGGTGAGGTAGATCGAAGTCTAAGTCCTCAAATTCCAGCTTGCCCGATTCAACCTTAGAGAAGTCTAGAATGTCGTTCACTACCGTAAGCAGGGCGTCTGCCGACGATTTGGCCGAGTGCACGTAATCTTGCTGCTGGGTCTCAAGCTTGGTATCTGAAAGCAGGCCAATCATTCCCATGATTCCGTTAATGGGAGTGCGGATTTCATGGCTCATATGCGCCAGGAACTCGGATTTGAGACGGGAAGTTTCTACCGCTGCTTTTTCCCGCACTTCCGAATTTGTGCGCTCTTCTTCCAAGAGCTTTCGTTCAGTGATATCGAAAGTGATCCCTGAGATGCCAGAGACCGTGCCAGCACTATCGCGTGTGGGGGCGAAGACCACGTTGTACCAAAGCTCGCCGATTTTGGTTTGGACTTCAAAAGCCTCTCCTGAGAAGGCTCGGTCCATCGCTGCTAATACATGCGGGTGGTCTCGGTAGATATCATCAATGGATTGCCCCACCATTTGTTGGGAGCCCATTCCCACGGCCTTCATTCCAATACCTTCTCTAAAAATAAACTTCCTGCTGCGGTCAATCGCCCAGAAAGCGAAGGGAACGTGTTTGAGAATGGCTTTTAACCGATCTTGAGTTTCTGTGTGCGCTTGCTCGGCGGCAACTCTGCTGGTGATGTTAAAGGCGACGCCCGTGATCCCATTCGGGGTGCCATTCTCATCGATGATAGGGTTATAGTGAATTTCCATCCATTGATCGCGCACGAGGCTTCGAATGCTGAAGGTCTCTCCGCTCAAGGCTCTCCTGTTTGTCTCCAAAAGTTCGGGCTTGTCCTTATTGATCTCGAATACAGATTTGCCGACTCTTTCCCCAGCCTTGATCCCGAGCGATAGAAGCCCATGCCCTTCGGAGTAGGTAATGATGCCTTGCTTGTTGATGGAGAAAATCACAGCATCGGTGTTCGAAACGATAGCATCAATGCGATTTTTGGCTTCCACAACGGTGTGGTAGGCGGCTTTCTGTTCATGGATGTCGGTGCAGGTTCCAAACCACATCAGAATTCTATTTGAGGAGTCTTTCAGGGGAAGGGAGCGCCTTAGATGCCAGCGGTAGCTGCCATCTGAACGTTTTAGGCGGTACTCCTTTTCATAGGGTTCCCCGCTGCGTAGCGAGGTTTCCCAGCATTGTTTGAATGCTTCTACGTCTTCAGGGTGGATGAGGGGATCCCAACCCGACTGGTTGACCTGTTCGATGGGGGTGCCGGTATATTCCATCCAGCGCTTGTTGAAGAAAATAAACTTCCCGGAGCTGTCTGCGGTCCAAACAATCTGAGGGATGGTTTCAGAGAGCGTCCTAAAATGGGTTTCGCTGGTTTGGCGCGCTAGTTCTGCTTCTTTACGCGGCCGATTGTCGAGAACGAAGGCTACGCCGCCCACGCCCGAGACCTCAGGCAGCACGGCCGCGCCGATAGCAATCGGGAGTCGAGTACCATCTTTGTGTAGGTATTCTTTCTCGTATGGCGTGCATTTGCCGGTCGTGGCAACTTCGTTCAATGCCGCTTCGTCCATGTCCGCATACTCAGGAGGCGTTAAGGCTTTCCAATCAAGGCGACCGGATACGAGGTCTTCCCGCGTGTAACCGATGAGTCGAAGAAACTCGTCGTTAGCGTCGAATATTTCGCCTGTTCGGGTCCAGAGAATTAATCCGAACATGGCAGAATCGAAAATGCTTCGGAACCGCACTTCGCTACGCTTGATCTCCTCGAGAGCATGTTTCTGTGAAGTAACGTCGATAATGCAGGCGGCAGTCTCTGTAGGTTTTCCGGAGACATCGCGAGCGCTCACGGTTGCTTCGAGCTTCACCCAAATGACTTGACCGTCCTTTCGGAGATAGCGCTTCTCGGTGCGGTATACCTGTTCCTGCGAGTCTATTACTTTTCGCGCCCCTTGGACGTCAGAATCTCTATCGGCAGGGTGTGTGATGTCCCATGGGGATTTGGATTTTAGTTCTTCTCGGCTGTAGCCTGTGAGGTCGATGAAGCGTTGATTCACATCGATAAACCGGCCCGTTTTGGTGCTGCAGCGGACCATTCCGACAGTGGCTAGTTCAAAGATGGATCGGAAAGTGTTTTCGCTCTCTTTTCTATCCTGATCGACTTGGCCGAGTGAACGGGAATAGAAATAGGTAAGTGTGCTGAGTACTGTAATCAGAGAAACGGTCAAAGCGGCAATTCCCGATTGGAGATTGAGGTAACCCGCGTACTCGGCTTGGAGGCGAATCCAGGCATATACAAGCGGGATGAAAATAGATACGGGCAGCATCCGCCGCATCATTCTGCCGCCGATGTTGGTGCTGAAAAGCACGGCACCAAATCCATAGGAGGGTCTCGCGAAGAGAGATCCTACTCCCAAAACGAGGATGCTGCAGGCGGTTTGCCAAGCGATGCGCACATAAGGCCCGACTGTGTAAAAGCCAGTCGCACCAAACAGATAGCCAGCTAACGCAAACAGGCAGAGAAAAAACGTCGGAAGCACCAGCAACGAAGCTACGTGTATTTTCCGATTGCCGCGAAAGTCGAGCGTCAGTAACGCGCCTCCCAAAAGCGTCAGACAAATAGAAGTGATGGGAGACATTCGGCCAGGGAAAAGATTGCTCTCGACGCTAAGAAGATCAGACACGATCCATTGATCGATTCCAAGATTCCAGCCGAAGCAGTATTCCGCAGTCGTCAAGAGCCCAAAAGCGAGTGTTACTGCCGCGAAGATTCTTCCCAGTAGGCTAGGCGACTTGGTTTGAAACCACAAAGAAAGGCTGGCGAAACAAAGTGAAAGAGCCGCATTGAACTTGATTGGGTTAGTGAAGGGTTGCAGCTCAGGATTGAAAAGCCAGATCGCCATCACCACCACGGTGGCGCAGAAAACCAGGAGGCTGGATGCGGCCGCGGTCATTTCATAAGCGGTATGTTTGCGCAAAGGGACCTCGCCCTAACTTATCGGAAGAATTCTGGTTTTGGAGTAGTGCGCGGTAAGCTATTGGGGCCTAGAAAGGCCCCCCATTTTCACAATAGTTCCCCAGATTATGAAGCAATCGTGCTTTTTCCTTCATAATTAGGGACCGCAGTTATCTTTGCATAATAGGTAGGTACTCTAGAGAGACGGAATTCAAGAGGCGCGTTAGATGTTTTCCAAGATCTCTGGTGTAGTCACCCACCTATTTGCTTTGATTTTGCTCGCGGGCTGTTTCGACGGCTTGGACGAGTCTATTTTCAATCCAAATAACAGCATTTCTGCCGATCGTGCGCCCCAATTCGATGGCTTAGTTTCCGCCACCGCAAGCAGCAATTCGAAGATCCTATTGAAATGGGAAGCTTCTACCTCCGCTTCTCTAGACGTTTACAATATCTACTTCTCCAATAACCTGACGACTCCCATCGCTTCTACTACGGGTACTTGGTACACCGTTTCGAGTGGGCTGATGCCGAGCACGGAATATACTTTCGTTGTCCGCGCTGAAAGCCGCACCGGCCTCGAAGAAACCAATACGGTCCGCCGTAGCGCCAGCACGCTTTCCTACGCCACTCCGGACTTTGCGGGAATTCAGAGTGTTTCGAAAGTCACAGGCACTTCCTCGATTAGTAAGCTGCGTCTCGCTTGGGCGAGAGCCGGAGGCAGCGTCACGGGCTACCGCGTCTACATGGCCACAGCTTCGGGTGAGCAAAACTGGGACGAACCCGAAAGACTTTCCGGCGGGACGATGGATAGCGATGCGGGGTATTACCTGCCAGCGTCGGCCACAGGCGTAACCGTCGATGGGTTAAGCCCGGGCATTAGCTATTACTTCTCGGTCCGAGCTTTCTATAAGGACACCGCAAATGAGATCTGGTCCGAGCTCAATCAAATTGAACGCTTTAATACGACCGCTAGCTCGTTGCCGGATCCGATCCCCCCGGCGGTCAGCAGCATTACTCCGCGGGTGGGGCCTTTCTCCGGAGGGACCACGATTACGATCGCGGGATCCGGGTTTGTGGATGGTCTTACGGTCTCTATCAATGGTGCGAGCTGCCTAGGGACCGGTGGAATTCCGGCACAGGTCAACCTGGCGGGGACGAGCATTACTTGCCTTACGCCTGCGACTTCTTCTTCTGCGTCTGATGTCAGTGCTTCTGTCACAGTGACGAACCCCGACGGAGGGGCGACAACGCGCTCAGCGGCATTCACCTATACCAATACGGCGGCTCCACAGATTGCGTATACGAGCCCAAGCTCGGGTGCTGCGACCGGTGGTTCCACGCTTACTATCGTCGGTACGGGTTTCGCCAGCGGCGCGAGCGTTACTCTCGGCGGCACGACGTGCTTAGGGGTACAAGTCGCAGGTAACGGAAATTCTTTAAGCTGTGTGACGTCTTCTCACGATGTGGGAAGCGTGGATGTCTTGGTTATCAACCCAGACACTCAAAGAGATACGCTCACCAACGGGTATACCTATGCAGGACCTCCTGAATTGAGCTCTAGCTCACCAATCAGTCCAAGCGTTGGGCCGCAAACGGGAAATATCTTAGTGACATTGTCAGGAACCGGCTTTGATAGCTCTCCGACAGTCTTGATTGATTCTGTGAACTGCCCGGTTCAAACCCACTCGACGACGACCATCACGTGCACCTTGCCAGCTAGTAGCCGGCTTGCGTCTGTTGATGTGAAAGTTCGCAACTCGGATGGCCAATCGTCTACTAGAGCTAGCGCCTTTACCTATCAGGGGCCTCCTACGGTAACGAGTATCAACCCGAGCTCGGGACCGATGTCGGGAGGTGGAACAGCTACGATCCAAGGGACGGGTTTCGTGCGCTCGTCCACGACAACGCGTGTGTTTATTGGCGCGAGTGCTTGCGGATCGGTGACGGTAACCAGCAGCAGCCAGCTCACCTGCGTATTGCCTTTGTCCACAACTGCCGCTGCGGCAGCAGTCGTGGTGCAGAATCCGGACGGCCAGAATAGCAATAACACCATTTCCTATACGTATAACCGCGCACCCACATTGAGTGCAGTATCTCCCGCGGCCGGTGCAATCAGTGGGGGGACGTCGATTACGATTACTGGGGGCTATTTCCTGACAGGGGCTACGGCCACTATCGATGGGATTTTATGCTCGGGATCTTCTGTTACGACTGGCGTGTCCAGTTCTCTGACTTGCACGACACCTAACGGTGGCTATGAGCATACGGGTTCGGTCGTTGTGACGAACCCGGACGGCCAAGCGACGGCAGCCGCTTCGCTCTACACATTCCGTAACGTTTCTAACCCTCAGGTGACTTCGATTTCTCCTGCGGTGGGCGGCACGGCAGGTGGGACTTCCATCACGATTACGGGTAGCGACTTTTATAACTCGACGGTCTCCATCGGGGGCATCGGTTGCTCCGGCTTGAGCGTGAATGCGGGCCACACGCAGATTAGTTGCGCTACGGGCGCACACTCTGCCGGTACGGCCGCTGTGGTCGTTACGAACGACGACGCACGCAGTGTTACGGCATCTCAAACATACCAGTACACCGATACGGCTGCCCCCACCATCAATGCTTCCACGCCGAGCCGTGGAACCACCGCGGGCAGTTCGACTTACGCAATCTTGGGATCAAACTTTTCTACGCCTGTGGTCACAGTCGATGGCTCGACCATTAGTTGTGGCAGCAGCACGAGTGGATCCATTAGTAACTGTGCCCTCCCGGCCCATGCCGCTGGTACGGTGACCATTGCTGTTACCAATGCGGACGGCCAGCGGACTTCCTACACTTATACGTACATTTCTGGCCCCACTCTCTCTTCTGTGGCGAACGAGAATGGCTATTCGGATATAGATGGTGGAGCTACTGGCGACTATACGGGGGGCACTTTAATTACGGTCCGTGGAACGGGATTTACAGGCTCGACGACCGTTAAAATCGATGGTGTCGCTTGTACGGATGTCACCTTTGTAAATGCCACCACGCTGACTTGCCGGACCCCGGCAATCCGCGGTGGTGGCGTAGGCGGTACGTCTGCGGCTGGCAAAGTGGTGACAGTCTTAGATTCTTCTTCCGGCTTGAACCTGTCCGATACGCATAGCAATGCGTTGCTGTTTAAGTATGTCGTGAAGCCTACGATTATCGGGGTTTTCCCGGCGTATGGGTGGTCTTCCACTTTCAGTAACGTGTCGTTCTCGATCACGATTATGGGCACCGGTTTCTATGCGGATAACACGGTGATTATGGTGGGCGGGCAACCCTGCGTTCCTCAATCGGGGTCCGGAATCACGGCAGCAGAAGCATCGGTCCCCGCAGGCTCGTTTGGGAATTTACTCCGGTGTGTCGTGAATCCCGCTACCGCTTCGGTTGTCGACGTGACGGCCCTGAACCTGAACGGGGAAACGGACACCCTGACGCATGGATTTACATACCTAGATAACTACGCTTCTGCGGGCGCGTGGAACACAGGCGCTAACCCAGTTATTGGGGGCACGACAAACTATCTCACCACCAATAGCAGCACGGGTATCACGGGTACCGGTTCTGCCGCGTACTTAGCTGGCGAGGGTTCGGCCAATGGTTCCAATAACTCCGTAGTCAGCGACGGAACCAATTTGTATGTTTTTGACACGCTAGCCGCCGTTGGGACCATCCGAAAGATTATCCACGCGCTCGATGATACTTACACCGCCAGCATCCTGTACCAGAATACGGGCGCTTCTATTGGTGCCGTAAGCGATCGCCGTTCGCTGATGTCGCTATATTATCGCAGTGGCGGGACGGTGATCGATAGGATCACTTTGCCGGCGGGTACTCTCGCATCGGTGACTAATTCCAGTGTGGCGGGCAATGCAGGTTATGGGGTGGGGCTCGCAACCGACGGCCTATATGTCTACACGACTTATAGTGGCAACCTTGTGCGATTCCCCCTCTATCCGCAAACTGGAGTGATGGAAGTGCTGAACGATTCCACCAATACACCGGTGTCTGTTTCTCGCGGGTTTGGCGTAACGACGGACGGCGCCAATGTTTACTATGTAAACTATAGCGTAAACTCCAACTCTCCTTCGGGGCCTAACGGAGTTTATAAATACAATCTGGCGGCACGCACCGTAACGAAAATAGCGACCACCTCCGTGGTGAGCAGTTCGCTCTGGGCCTACTTAAACCTCCAACTCTCAACGGATGGGTTAAATGTTTATATGGCCACGGGAACGCACGATTATGCAGGTGGCTTTTATTACGTGCGTAACTCGGGGACTTCTGCAAGCTTCACATCCATCCCTGTCTCACAGAACGTGTGGGCGTATAACATCACCTTCCAGCAGGGCGCTTTATATCTTTCCGACGCCTACCGTATCCGCTACCTGCTTCCCTCGGGAAGCTAAGCTAGATCCACCGTTATTTCTTCTGGATTCTAATCACGATTCTTCGGTTCTGTGCTTGGTGAGAAGGCACGGCTATTCCCGCTAGATCGCGGTTTGGCTGCAGGGGTTCCGTATCGGCCAGACCAATGGGGCGCAGGTTCTGGTGCGCGATACCTTGGTGTTCAAACAGCCGAACGACGGTGCTGGCGCGCGTAGAGGACAATTCCCAGTTGCTGGCAAAATAGCCTGTGGAAATCGGCGTGTCGTCGGTATGGCCTTCGACGGAAATACGAAAGCCTTTTCCCTCGCGTGCGAGTACGGATCCCATTTGCGCTAGGAGCTTCTCGGCTGTCTTTTGGAGTTCCGCTTTTCCCACATCGAAAAAGAGGGTCCCTCGGGAGACAATGGCGATGCCTTCTGGGCCGTTCGTAAGTTCGACTTCCTTATCTAGCTTGTAATCCACGAGGATGTTTTCAAGCCGTGCGCGAAGGTCTTGGTAGGGATCTTCGTACTTTACGTCGAAGGATTTGGCCGTTTCTTTCTTAAGTTTCTCTAGCTTAGTGGTATCGGGAGTCGAAAAACTGGTCAGGATCACGAAGAACCCGAACATTAGAGACATTAGATCCGCATAAGACAGCAACCAAATAGACTCCCCGTCCTCCGCAGGCGGAGCCTCAGGCTTCCAGAGCCTGTGCTTCTTAGGTGGGTTTTCCTTAGAGGAGTTCATCGGAATTAGGCTGCCTTTTTAGCCCGGTCTCCTGGCCGCAAATAGCTCACCAAGTGCTCTTGGATGAGAATAGGGTGTTTGCGCTGCTCGATGAGCCGCACCCCGTCTAAGATCATCCGGCGCATCAAAAGATCATCTTCGGAAGCTTGGCCCAGGTACTCCCCCATGGGGACAAAGAACACGTTCGCGAGCACGAGACCATAGAAGGTAGCTACCAACGCCATCGACATCGTCGGCCCGAGCTTCTCGAAAGCGTTTGGCTCAGCAAGGCTTTGTAGGAGGCTGATCATGCCTAAGGTCGTCCCTAGGAGTCCGAAGGCGGGTGGAAATTTGGAGATGATTTTGAGCGTTGTCCCGCTACGGCGGTAAAACTCATTCTGGATGGCGACTCGCTTTTCCAGGATCTCCTCTAGCTCAGAGCTGTTCACGCCCCCTTGTTCCATCAACTCTAGCGACTCCTTTAAGAATACAGTGTTTCACCCATGAATTATCTGATGCAAGGGAGAGAAGAGGAGGGACACA
>JAIEOG010000321.1 GCA_019750655.1 bacterium | reverse complement strand
TCCTTCCACTGGGCGAGCTCCTCGCCCAGCAGGTCGTGCATGCCCCGGACGGCCTTGATATCCAAAGAAAATCCTCCGTAAAGAGGCTAGGCTAGCACCCTTTTCCGCCTCAGGCATGCCGTTTTTTGTCACCTAACCCCCTGGTTTTTCTACCCAAAATCCCCACTCTCTTCTTGACGCAGTGAGTTATTTACGGTAGAGTGCGCTCTGGTCGCAAAACGGCCACACACTACATTTTAGGTTCACTACCAAGTCACTGAAGGTCCATTAGGGGGTTAAATGGGTTTCTTAAGTCGTTGGTTCTCTTTGTCTGCAATTATCCTGAACTTGATCGCGCCGGCTGCCTTCGCGCAGTACCCGGGTGGTCGTCCCATGCCGCGGCCGATGCCGCCGCAAGGTGGGTTTCCTGGGGGTATGCAACCGGGGCGTGCGATGCCGCCGCAAGCCGGTCAATTGCCAGCTAATATTCCGGGCTACCCGGGTGGTATCCACGGCAGCAATGTGGGCCACCCACTACAGCCGCGGCCCATGCCGCCTCATGGCGCTCCAGCTCCCGTTCCCTGCCCTTTTCCAAATCCGGTGATGGAACTCTTGCAGCAGATGGTCATGCACAGCAACGTCGCCACCGATGAAATCATGGCCATCAACAACACCAAGGCGCTCACTTCGCCATGGATCATCAACCCGCAAGTGATGGCACACATGATGGCAGATCCTTACACCTACACTTTGGTGATGTCGCAGCTGACGATGTTGCCGCCTTACGTGAATCCACCAGACGGCTACGCGCGCTCGGTGGAGATGATGGTCTCCTGGCGCATGGCGGATGTGTTCGAAGCAGCTCGCACCGCGCTCGCAACACCTTCGAATTTCACGATGCAAGCTTTGATTCAAAAGTTCAGTGTCGCGTTGCCTGCTACTCAGATGTACATCATCGCACTCCGCAACACGTACTTGTTCAACCCTTGCGCCGCTTGGCCGGATGCCGGTCTTCAGGGCATCTTGACGAGTCTCGAAGGTAAACTTTTCTGCATGCAAAGCTTGATGCTCCGGCTTTACCAGATGGAGCACTGCAAACCGTGCTTCCCCGCTCCTTGGGCGGTGATGCCGCAGTACGCCGGCTTCCGCGTTAACGTCGTGGCGACTGGCCCAATTCCGGTGGCTCCGATGCCCTTCTATGCGTCGGGCGCAGGTTCTTGGATTGCGCCTCCGGTGCCGGCGGGAATCCCCGCAGCGGCAGGTGTGGCTTACGACCCCACGGCTTGGACCGGATCTTGGGATCGTTCTAATCCGGCTTACTCGGCTATTCCGGCTGGCGGCACTCCCGGCATGCCGATAAACAACGCGGTCGGCGCTGTACCAAACGGTGCGATACCGCAAGGCGCGGCTCCGACGGTCGGCGCTCCCGGCCAGACGGGAACGCCAGTGCCTGTGGCGCCGGGCAATGGTGTGGCATCGCCTCAAGCGGATAGCGGTGTTCCGGCAGCTGCAGCTCCGGTAACGACCGCGGCTCCGGCGCAACAACCAGTTCAGCAGCCGGTTCAGCAACCGCAAGCGGCGGCACCTGCGTACGGCAACCAAGGTTACCCGCAGCAAGGGCAGCCTGGTTTCAACGGTTACGGCCCGCAACAACAGTTCAACGGTCAGCCGGGATTTAACGGTCAACCAGGGAACAACGGCCAACCGGGTTACAACGGCTATGGCCCGCAACAGTTCAACCGTCCTGGAATGCCGGGGTTCAATCAGGGCTTTAATCGCCCTGGGATGCCGGGCTTCAACGGCCCACAGGGTTATAACGGCTATGGTCCGCAGCAACAGTACAGCGGCTACCCACAGCAAGGAGTTCCGAACACGGGCTATGGTCCGCAACAAGCGGGTGCAGTGCAACCCCCGCAGACGGCGGCCCAACCGCAAACTGCCGCGCCGGTGAATTCAGCGGCGCAGTGGGGCGGTATTGATTACAACCTTGTCCCTGGTAACCAACAGCAGACCCAATCTGCTAAGTGATAAGAACCTGTAGTAGTGAGGAGAGCGGCGAGAGGTAACTCTCGCCGTTTTCTTTTCTACGAGCGAATCCAACCAAAACGATCGCTGCGCACGCCCTGCGGGCCGACGGAAAGCCAGATCAAAGAAACCTTCCCCTTCAAGCAAGACAACGGCACAGGGCCGAAATTTCGGCTATCGAGGCTCTGCACGCGGTTATCCCCTAGCGCGAAGAAATGGCCTTGCGGGACCAACACGGGGCCATAGTCTGGAACGTCTTTCTTGTCCCAGAGCAAGGCATGCGGCAGGCCACCGTCGAACGATTCCGTCGCGGTCGGCGCCGTCGAGGCCATGGCGCTTTTGCCATTCACATAGAGCTCGCCCTTGCGGATGGAAACTTCATCGCCTTCCAACGCCACGACACGCTTGATGTAGGTTTCCATTCCGTGGCCCGGTAACGAGAAGACGACGACCTCTCCGCGCTTTGGCTTGTTGATCTTAAAAAGCTCGTAGGTCGAAAAAGGCAGCCGGACGTTGTAGTGCGCTTTGGAAACGAAAACGAGATCACCCGAAAGCAACGAAGGCAGCATTGAATCGGAAAGAACGCGGTAGTCTTCAACTAGGAAGAGACGCACGCAAAGCGCTAAGCCCGTCGCCCATAAAAAGACACTCAAGTACCTTTTGAGACGGTAGGAACTCATTCAATAGAAAGAGCGGCCAAGAACGCTTCTTGGGGGATTTCAACACTCCCCACGGATTTCATGCGCTTCTTTCCCTCTTTCTGCTTCTCCAAGAGTTTGCGTTTACGGGAAATATCACCGCCGTAGCACTTCGCGAGAACGTTCTTACGCAAAGGAGCGAGGCGTTCTTTTGCGATAATCTTACTACCAATCGCGGCCTGCATGACGATCTCGAACATTTGGCGTTCGATGAGTGTCTTCATCTTCGCGACGAGGTCGCGGCCGCGGAAGTAAGCTTTGTCTTTGTGGACAATCCAGCTCAAGGCATCGACCGTCTCGCCGTTAATGAGCAAATCGAGTTTTACGAGATTGCCGGGCTGAAAGCGGATGATCTCGTAGTCCACCGACGCATAGCCTTTGCTGCAGCTTTTCAGGCGGTCGTAGAAATTCAAAACCACTTCGTTGAACGGGATGTCGTACTCCAACAAGATCCGTTTGGGAGAGTGGTAATGGAGATTCGTTTGCCGCCCGCGGCGCTCTTCGCAAAGTTTGATCAAGTTCCCTAGAAACTCCTCAGGCGTATGGATTGTGACATGCGCGATGGGCTCTTCGATCGACTCGATGTGTTGCACCGGAGGCATCTGCGACGGGTTGTACAGATGCAGCGTCTCCCCTTGCACGGTGTTCACTTTGTAAACCACCGTGGGCGCTGTCGTGACGAGGTTCACATTGAACTCGCGCTCCAAGCGCTCCTGCACAATTTCCATGTGCAAAAGCCCTAAAAAGCCACAGCGGAAGCCAAAGCCCAAGGCATCGGAGCTTTCTGCTTCGAACGTGAAAGCGCTGTCGTTGAGGCAGAGCTTTTCCATGGCTGCCTTCAAATTCGGGAATTCCGCGCTGTCCGTCGGATAAATACCGGCAAAGACCATCGGCTTTACTTCTTTAAAGCCGGGTAGTGGCGCAGGAGCGGGACGGTTCACCGTCGTTACGGTGTCGCCGATTTTTACGTCGCGCAGTTCTTTGATCCCGCCCACAACGAAACCCACTTCACCCACACCGAGTTCATTCACGACTTTTCCGTGGGGCGTGAAGACGCCGAGCTTGAGGACTTCGTAGTCCTTATTCGAGTGAATGAGGCGAATCTTTTCACCGGAGCGCACTTTGCCGTGCATCACGCGCATAAGAAAAACCACGCCCTGGTATTCATCAAACCAAGCGTCGAAGATCAAAGCTTGTAGCGGGGCATCCGCATTGCCTTTTGGCGGGGGGAGATATTTGCACACATACTCCAACACCTGCCGGATGTTCGTGCCCTCTTTCGCACTGATAGGCACCGCGCGCTCGGTTTCGATACCGATGATGTCTTCGATTTCTTTTTTGGTGTTATCGACATCGGCGCCAGGCAAATCGATCTTGTTTAGCACCGGGATGATTTCGAGATTGTTCTCAATCGCGAGATACACGTTTGCGAGTGTTTGCGCTTCCACACCTTGGGACGCATCCACGATCAGCAACGCACCCTCACAGGCGTTGAGACTGCGGGACACTTCGTAAACAAAGTCGACGTGCCCAGGAGTGTCGATGAGGTTCAGAACGAAATCTTCGCCTTCCGCATTGGTGAAATTCAGGCGTGCCGTTTGGGCTTTGATCGTGATGCCGCGCTCGCGCTCAATGGATAGCTGATCCAAGAACTGCGCTTTCATCTCCCGATCGGTGAGCGCGCCGGTGAGGTGCATGATGCGATCGGCCAGCGTGGACTTGCCATGATCAATATGGGCAATGATGCTGAAATTTCGAATGCGTTTGGGGTCGGTCAAAGGGGTCCTGTCCAATCTGGGCTAAACGCCTGAGCCCGCTTAAGGGCTGAGCGATAAGGCGCAATTTAGCTCTAGAGGACCTGCGTCGCAAGTTCCGAAAGCTGCGAACGCTCGCCCTTCATCAGGGTCACGTGAGCACCCAGGTGCGTTTCCTTAAACCGCTCCACCACAAACGACAGACCATTGCTGGAGGAGTCGATGTAGGGGTTGTCGATCTGGTAGCAGTCCCCGGTCAGCACCACTTTAGTCCCCTCGCCGGCGCGCGTGATGATCGTCTTGATCTCGTGCGGGGTAAGGTTCTGGGCTTCGTCCACGATTAGGAACTGGTACGCCAAGCTACGGCCGCGGATATAGGTCAGCGGCTCGATCTGCAGCATGCCCTGGTGGATTAGCTCCTGCCATGCCCGGCGGGTAGGCCGCTTGGCCGGCTTATCGCCGCTGGAGAACGAGACGATAAAGTCGATGTTATCGAAGATGGGCTGCATCCAGGGATTGAGCTTTTCTTCGATTTCACCAGGCAAGTAACCGATGTCTTTGCCGAGTGGGAAAATGGGCCGCGAGACCAAGAGCTTTTGGTACTTGCTCTCATCAATCGTCTTTTGGAGACCACAGGCCAGGGCCAGCATGGTCTTACCGGTACCGGCTTTCCCGACCAAGCTAACCAAAGGAATGGAGTCGTCCAGGAGCGCGTCGATGACAAAAGACTGCTCCAAATTGCGCGGTTTGATGCCCCACACGCCATTCGGCGGAACCCGCAACGGCACAACGGCTTTTTGAGCTGCGTCGTAACGGCCCGCGATGATGTTATCGGGCTTTTTGGCATCGCGCAGAACCACGTACTCATGGGGGTTCAGCTGGCGGTCTTCAATCGGGTAGCGCTTTTGCTGGTTGAAGTTCTCGATTACTTCCGAGGGGACCTCAAAGGTCATCGACCCAGGATAAAGTTCTTCAATCGCAACCCGAGCCGGATCGAAATCCACGGCGACAACACCCAACGCATCGGCTTTGACACGCAGGTTGACGTCTTTGGTGACGAAAATCACCGGAACATTCGGGCGATCGTGGCGTAGCTTTAACGCCACCGCCAAGATGCGGTGATCGGCTTTTTCTTGGCGCAGATCCGAAGGGAGATAACTTTCGGCGTCGCGCACCATATCGACGATTAGAGTGCCCGTCTTTCCGATTGGCACACCCTTCGTCAAAGAACCCTTCGACCGAATTTCATCGAGGTACCGCGCAAACTGGCGCGCGTTGCGGCCAATTTCGGTTTGGTCCTTTTTGAACCGATCCATTTCTTCGAGCACGGTAATGGGGATCACCACCATGTTATCGTCGAAGCGGAAGATACACAGAGGATCAAAGAGAATAACGCTCGTATCGAGAACGAATGTTTTTTTCAATGCATCACGATCCTGGAAATATCGTTGAAGAACGTCAGCGCCACCAACATCAGAATCAAAACCAACCCAACCTGGTTAGCCATTTCCATCACACGAATTGAAACCGGCTTGCCCTTGATCGCTTCCATCGTGAAAAAGAGCAAGTGGCCACCATCCAAGACGGGAATGGGGAATAGGTTGAGCAGGAAAAGGTTGATGCTTATGAGCGCCATGGTTTGCAAGAAAGGCACAATGCCCGCATCCAGGCTTTTACCCGCAATCGAAGCAATCAGTACTGGCCCGCCTAGGTTTTTTACCGAGACAGAACCCGTAACGAGCTTCGCAAGGCTCACCACCATGCGTTCGGAAATGCGGTAGGTCTCACCCAAAGCGTGCGGGATGAGTTCCAAGGGCTTGCGGATTTGGAATTTGCCCATCTCCGCTTCCGACAGGCTCGTTTGCGGCATGAAGCCCACCAAGAAACGCTTTTTCTTTTGGTGCGTGAGCGGGTCTTCAACTTCTGTCTCGACGGGCTTGAGCTCGAGCTGCACTTTCTGGCCCCCGCGCTCCAGCGAGAACATCAGCGGGCCGCCTTTTTCGCCGGCGCCTTGGACGGCGTCGACAATCATTTCAAAATGGAAAACCGGCGTCCCTGCTACTTGAACGACGCGATCACCGACTAGGAGCCCACCCTTTTCGGCGGGGCTGTCGGGATTGACCTTCTGGACGAAGAGTTCCGTTGGGTAAAGGCCCAATGCCGAGACTTCGCCGAACAAGTTCGCCTTATCTGGTGTGGGGCGTGCCGGGAAAACCAAGGTCGCGGACTTTTCTTCCGTTTTGTCGCCGGTCCCCGTAGGGCGCTTGAAGGTGATCGTCACCGGCTTGCCGGGCTGCCAATAGGCCGCTAGCGCTTCGCGCATTTCTTCCCACAGGGCCACCGGGCGGTTATCGACTTTAATGATCGTATCGCCCGTTTTCAATCCAGCGTGGCCAGCGGCAGAGGCGGGATCCGAAACGCCGACGGCTGCGAGAACCGGGTAAGGGCTGATACCCTTGATGCCGCCGACTTCCTCTTCCTCACCATACGGATTGCGAGTGCGGACCAAACCGATGGTGTAGGGAATGCGGAGCTGTGCACCCGCACGATCGACTTGCAAATCGACTTTCTGGCCGGTGCGGGCTTTTAGATCTTCGTCGAGCTCGTTCCAATATTGGACGGGTTCATTGCCGACGGAGACCAAGCGATCGCCGGGGCGGAGGCCTGCGTCCCAGGCCGGGCTGGCAGGTGCGACGAAACCAATCTTGGATGTACGCACGGGCTGGCCGAGCCAGAAAATGACGATGAAAAGCACAAACGCCAACAGGAAGTTTGCGATGGGGCCTGCGGCCACGATCAAAAAGCGTTTGTAGAGCTTCTGGGTAGAAAAAGCGCGGGCCGCGTCTTCCGCGGGGACGGCGCGGTAGGGGTCATCGCCCATCAGCTTTACATAGCCACCCAACGGGATCAGCGAGAGGCAGTATTCGGTTTCCCCGACTTGCCGGCGAAAGATCTTTTTGCCGAAACCGAGTGAGAACACTTCCACCCGGACTCCAAAAAGCTTTGCTACTAAGTAATGGCCAAGCTCATGGAAGAAAATGAGGCCGCCTAAGAGAACAACAACACCAACCACAGATGTAACCAAAGGACCTCCCAGACCAGTCTAATGTAATCGAACAGATCCCAGCCGCCAACCTTATAGGCGTTACAGACGCTGCAAGAGGTTCCGGGTGGCTTCGCGAGCTTGGAGATCGATCCGCAGGACGTCTTCTAGGCTTTGAACGGCCTCTAGGCGGTGTTCATCCAGGAGTCGGCGGAGAACCACTGGCAGCGCGGAGAAGCTCAGCCTCCCTTCCAGGAAGGCCGCTACGGCGATCTCATTTCCGGCGTTCAATGCCACGAGACAGCTCTGCCCCGCCTGCAAAGCTTGCCGCGGCAGATCGAGCATAGGGAAACGCGCAGTGTCAGGCTCGCTGAAATCCAAGCGAGACATTTCCTTGAGCGTGAGTTTTTTCACGGCCTGCGGCAAGCGATCGGGAAAACCCAGCGCATGGCCGATGGAAGCTTTCATATCAGGCCGAGAGAGCTGGGCCTGGCAGGTGCCATCCTCATACCAAACCGCGCCGTGGACGATACTCTGGGGGTGTACCCAGACCTCGATGCGCTCGACGGGGATATTGAAAAGAAAATGCGCCTCGACGACTTCCAGGCCCTTGTTCATGAGCGTTGCGGAATCGACGGAGATCTTCGGGCCCATCTTCCAGTTTGGGTGCCGAATGGCTTGTTCAGGCGTTACCGTTTCCCAGGAAACCTCAGGGCGATTCCAGAAGGGACCCCCACTGGCCGTGAGCACCAAAGACTCGACACCCTCTAAACCACGCCCCTGCAAGAGCTGGTAAATGGCATTGTGTTCGCTATCGACGGGAATGCAGCGCGCTTTGGATTTCTCCAGCGCCTCCCGCAAAAGCCCCCCTGCAACAACCAGGCTTTCCTTATTCGCCAACGCGATGGCTTTACCCGCGCGGATTAGCTCTAGCGTGGGGGCCAACGCGGCAAAACCCAAGATCCCTTGGCTGGCGATATCGATGCCACTCCAAGCGGCACATTCCTTAAGGCCGTTTTCGCCCCACAAAACTTCCACCCCGGGAAACTCGGTAGCGAGCTGGCGTGCAGCACTTTCCTCTTCCACCACCAAAACCTGAGGGCAAAACGCGCGCGCTTGATCGCGCAAAAGAGCGAGGTTTCTGCCCGCCGTAAGTGCCGTGACTTCAAAACGCTCGGGAAACCGGCGCGCTAGCTCGAGAGTATTGCAGCCGATTGAACCCGTGGAACCAAAAACGCCTAGCCGCTGTCTCATAAGCGCACCAAGTAATAGCGCGCGAAGAAGAGAAAGGCGGGGGCCGCGAGAGTCAGGCCATCCAAACGGTCTAAGATGCCGCCATGTCCCGGCAGAAAGGAGCCGGAATCTTTTTGCGAGCGGCTGCGTTTGAGCAATGACTCAAAAAGATCGCCTAGCTGCGCCAGAGCGCTCAAAAGAGGCACCACGCTGAAAAGCGCGGTTAGCATCGCCGTGTTCTGATCTCCGGTGTAAACCCAACGAAACCAAATGGCGGTGAATACGAACGCGCCAATAATCGCACCTACCGCCCCTTCCACGGACTTCTTAGGGCTGATGTCTTTGGCGATGCGGTGGCGCCCGAAAAGCGTCCCGACAAAGTAAGCAAACGTATCGCCCGCAAAGACCATGAAGAATAGCAGCAGTAAAAACTCACGCCCATGCGCGAGGTGCAAGAAGGGCAAAATGAACCCCACCGTCGCTACGACGTAGTAGATGCCGAATAGCTCCAACGATATCGCATGCACTGCCTGTTCAAACTGCCCCTGCAGATTGGCTTTCAAAAGCCCCTGTATGGCCAAGACAAAGAGGGGCAACCATAAGAAAACCCACCCCGTATCAGGCGCGGAATGCAGAACCAAAACACAAAGCAATACTAAGAAAAGCCCACGCAGCTGGCGCGACATCGAAACGTCGGAAAAGAAAAGGCGATCAAACTCGCGGTGCGCCATTCCCGCTCCGCAGAGCACCACCAGCAGGCAAAGCACCGGCGGGCCTGCCAGTACAATCCAAATCGCTGCCGCAGCCGCTAAGGCTCCGGTCAAAGTACGCAAAATCACCGAGCCACCTCACTCAAAGGGGTTCGGACCTGCGCGGAAGTTTTTCCGAAACGGCGTTCACGGTGCTCGAACTCTTGCAAGGCCAAGTCGAGTTCCGCTGGGCTGAAATCCGGCCAAAGCGTGCGCGTGACGTAAAACTCCGCATAGGCCACCTGCCAGAGCAGAAAATTGCTTACTCGGTATTCCCCACCCGTGCGGATCAGCAAATCGGGATCCGGGAATTCAGGGTGGTAGAGCGACTGGCCAAAAGCTTTTTCATCGATTTGTTCGGGCTGCAGCTTCCCGGCCTGGACTTGCGCCGCAAGGCCTCGGGCAGCATCGACAATTTCCTGCCGACCGCCGTAAGAGAGACAGAGACACAGAGTCATGGCGGGTTTATCCAAGGCCGTCAGGCGAATTACCCGCTGTAAATCGGCGCGCACGAAATCCGGCAATCGCTCTAGACTCCCCTGCGCCACCAAAGAAACTCGGTTCTTCACGAGCTTCTTATCCATGGACTTCAAGTGTTGCACCAAAAGGCGCATGAGCAATTGGACTTCGGTACCGGGGCGATTCCAGTTTTCGGTGGAGAATGCGTAGAGCGTAAGGTGCGTGATCCCTCGTTCGACCGCGGCTGTGACGATTTCGTCGACGCGTTTGGCGCCTTCCCGATGGCCCCAGGGGCGCGCGCGGCCACGATCCTGCGCCCACCGCCCGTTCCCATCCATAATAATGGCGATGTGCTTACAAGCCACGGGCGCTCCCGGCCTCGAATTAGAGAGTCAGCAACTCTTGAGACTTGGCTTCGACGATTTTGTCGACTTCGGCGACAGACTGGTCGGTCAGCTTTTGCAAGTCGTCTTGGAAACGGCGTTTGTCGTCTTCCGTCATGTCGGACTTTTTTGCGGCGTCCAAAGCATCGCGGCGGACGTTGCGCACAGAAACTTTCGTTTCTTCCCCGTTTTTCTTGAGGCCTTTGACGAAATCTTTGCGGCGCTCTTCCGTCAGGGGCGGCAAGTTCACGCGGATGAGTTTTCCGTCGTTAATGGGGGTCAAACCGAGGTTTGCTGCGAGGATCGCCTTCTCGACGTCGTTAATGACGCCGCGGTCCCAAGGCTGAATGGTGATCGTCTTGGCATCGGGAGTCCCCAGAGCCGCGACTTCCTTCAATCCCACCTGACTGCCGTAGCTTTCTACCTTAACGCCATCCAACATCGAAACAGAGGCGCGTCCCACACGAAGCTTGGAGATTTCTCCACGCAAGTGATCGATGGCCTTTTCCATGTGTTTTTTGATTTCAGGTAAAGATGTCATTTTTGCTTCCTCACGAACGTTCCAATTTCCTCACCCATAACTGCCCGACGGAAATTGCCGGGAGTATTGAGATTGAAAACCAAAATAGGCAAAGAGTGGTCCATGCAAAGCGAGATCGCGGTGGAATCCATCACCTTGAGATTGTCTTTGAGCACATCGATATAATCGAGGCTCTTGTACATCTTGGCTTTGGGGTTCTTCATCGGATCGTCGTCAAAGACACCATCGACTTTAGTCGCTTTCATGATGACTTCGGCGTTCACTTCCATGGCCCGAAGACTGGCTGCTGTATCGGTCGTAAAATAAGGGTTGCCGGTGCCTGCCGCGAAAATCACGACACGCGCTTTTTCCAGATGGCGAACAGCCCGGCGACGGATGTACGGCTCGCAGAGCTCGTGCATTTCAATCGCCGACATCACGCGGGTAAAGACGCCTAGTTTTTCCAGGCAGTCCTGCAACGCTAGGCTATTGATCACCGTAGCGAGCATTCCCATGTAATCACTGGTTGCCCGATCCATCCCTTGAGCAGTGCCCGCGATCCCTCGGAAAATGTTGCCACCCCCGAGGACGATCGCGATCTCAATGCCCATCTGATAGACGGCCTTCACCTCATTGGCGATACGCTCAATGACGTCTGGGCTGATGCCCGAAGACTTCTCTCCCGCCAACGCTTCACCGCTGAGTTTGAGAAGAACCCGTCTATACTGCGTTTTTTCTTCAGGCACCTAGGCCACCGCTTTCAAAGTTAGTTCAAAGATTCCGTGGTTTCGGCTTTTGCTGCGCCTTCGCCCAGCTGGAAACGCGCATACCGCTTAACAGCGATATTTTCGCCCAGCTTCGCAATGGCGGCTTTCACAACGCCTTCGACCGTAAGGTCCGGATCTTTAACGAACTTCTGCTCAAGCAAGCAGTTCTCTTCGTAGAACTTACCGATTTTGCCTTCGACGATCTTTTCAATCACCTGGGGCGGCTTGCCAGAACCCGCAGCTTGGTTGCGGAAAATCTGCTTTTCCTTTTCCAAGTCAGAAGCCGGAACTTCTTCGCGGTTCAAGAAGCGCGGGCTAGCCGCGGCGACGTGCATCGCGATATCGGTGCAGAGGTTTTGGAAATCATCGGTACGGGCAACGAAGTCCGTCTCGCAGTTGATTTCGACCATTACGCCGATTTTGCTGTTGCTGTGAATGTAGGAGTGAATACGCCCTTCGTTCGCAGCACGGCCGACTTTTTTGGCCGCCATCGCTAAGCCCCGCTCACGCAGGTAGGCGATCGCTTTTTCCATGTCGTTGGCGGTTTCGACGAGCGCTTTTTTGCACTCCATCATCCCCGCCCCGGTGCGTTCACGGAGTTGTTTTACGAGATCTGCGCTAGTCACTTGTCCTCCGTCTTTTTCGCTTTGCCTTCGGCGACGGGCGCTTTTTCTGCCGGAGCTTCTTCGGCCGGAGCTTCTTCAACAGCAGGCACTTCTTCTTCAAGCACTTCTGCTTCTGCGCGGTAGTCGATTTCCGTCGGGATATTACGCAGAGCCTTGTTCTGCTTGCGTTCTACCGCCGGACCACCTTCTGCAGCAGACGAACCCGCTGCTTGGGGCTGCGATTGGCGTAGGGTCTGCTCATATTGCGCAGAACCTTCCAAGCACGCGTCGGCAATCAAGTTCACAAAGAGAGTGACGGACTTAATGGCGTCGTCGTTACCCGGAATGACGTAGTCAATCGGATCGGGATCGCAGTTAGTGTCGACCAACGAAACCACCGGGATACCCAAGCGATTCGCTTCGGCGACGGCAATCCGTTCCGTTTCCGGATCGATCACGAACAGGGCTGCTGGCAACGAGCGCATATGGCGCACGCCACCCAAGCTGGCTTCGAGCTTTTTGCGTTTACGTTCCAAAACGACAGTTTCTTTTTTCGGCAACCGTTCGTAGGTGCCGTCGGTGCGCCAACGATCCAATTCGTCGAGCTTTTCGCAGCCGCGACGGATGGTGGTGAAGTTGGTGAGCGTGCCGCCCAACCAGCGCTCCGTCACGTGGGGCATGCCCGCACGGTCGGCCGCGTCGCGGGCGATCAACTTCGCCTGCTTCTTGGTGGCCACGAAAATGATTTTGCCGCCTTCGGCGACAGTGCGGCGAACAAACGAACAAGCGTCGGTTGCGTGGCGCACGGTTTTTTCGAGATCGATAATGTAGATCCCGTTACGAGGTCCAAAGATGAATTGTTTCATCTTGGGGTTCCAGCGGTGGGTTTGGTGTCCGAAATGGACCCCCGCTTCGAGCATGTTTTTCATGGAGACTTCAGGCATGTGTCTTCCTCCGGTTTAGCCTCCGCCCCCCTTGCCCCTTCGCGCTATTGCGTCGGGGACCAGAGATTCGTCTCTTTCGAGAACGTCTAGGGGCGTGTGTTTTCAACCCATGGGGCTACCATGGGTAGGCAGGTGTGCCAAGCGTAAACTGTTGAATTGGCTAGTAGACGGTTTCCGAATAGAGTCCAACGCAAATGGCAGAAAGTCTCGAAATCGTCCAGGCCCGGCTTCTCGAAAC
>JAIEOG010000315.1 GCA_019750655.1 bacterium | reverse complement strand
CGTCGCAGAGCTACGCAGGCATTCCGTTTTACCCTCGGCCAAGCAGGCCGAGTGCTCCCACTCTCGGTGAAACGGCGCTTGGCGAAACGCTCCACTAAACTTGGCTACCTTTTGGTCCATGACGGTGACCTGCTCGTCGAAGATTACCTCGGTGAATACCGAGTCTGGGCCGATGCACGGCAAGCGGCCGAGCGAGCGATTCTCTTCGGCGCTTACGATCAGGAACTCGCTCTCGCAGCTTCCCAGTATTTAAAAAAGGGCGGCACCGCTATCGATGTCGGTGCGAACGTCGGCGCCACGGCTTTTGTTTTGGCCCGACAAGTGGGCGAACAAGGCCGCGTGCATTGCTTTGAGCCCGGGCCGGGGTTCGCGGCCCGGCTCCGCCGCAACCTAGAACTCAACCCCGCTCTGCAACGCGCGCTTGAAGTCCACGAGGTCGGGCTCTCGGACAAACCCGACACGCTGCTCTGGTCTGAAGATCCCCTATTTCCTGGAAATGGATTCTTCGGAAAACGCGGTCGGGAAATCCCGGTAGTCACTCTCGATACGGCGCTCCCGAATCTCGAGCGCTTAGACTTTGTTAAAATCGATGTCGAAGGCATGGAGCACAAAGTGCTCGCGGGCGCGAAAGCGCTTCTCGCGCGGCACCGCCCCGCCGTGTTCTTCGAAACGGCGATGGACTTTGAGACCTACCATAGACAACCCATTCGCAAATACGCGACCGACTTGCTCCTGGGGCTTGGCTACCACCTGCTGCGCTTGAACTCTAAACAGCAGTGGGTGCCCTGCAGTTACCCTCACCTGGCCGCAAACACGCTTGCCATTCCTACTTAGACCATTAAGGTCTTAAGAGGGGATGGAGGCACGCTTGGGGACGCGCTTTTGGGGGACTGTTTTCTTAGCGTTATTCTGCCCCGCAGTTTCTAACGCGTCTAACCTCTCAACTCTCTTCGGCCACAATCTAACGCCCACGAGCTATCTATTAGAGGAAGGCCAAGTTACGGTCGGTGCCTATGCGATTGGATACGGCATCACGAAGCGTTGGACGCTCGCTACCAGTCCCTGGATGATCCTGAGCTACAACATGCCTATGGTGGCATCTAAGTTTCTCATCGCCGAGGGCGACACCACGCGGCTCAGCCTCGAAACCAGCTTTTTCAAAACTTTCGACTATTACATCCCGCTGCCCTACCCGCACGGCCAGTATGATCAAGAGTCGTTTTTCACACGGCTCGTGGGTACGAAGCGCTGGGGCCAGTATGCGCTGCATGTTTGTTATGGCTGGCAATATTTTCTGCGAGAAGGCCGGCCCTTTTCTTTGCGCTTGGACCCGGGCAGCGCCGATCCTTCCACGCATTCTCTAAGCGTATTGAACGAGATCAATATCACTCCTTACGTGGGCTTATTCTTTGAAGGCGGGATCTTAGGTCTTAACTACGCAGGCCCCTACTTGCACCTGGGCGCGTCCCTCTTTGTGCAGTCTAGTTGGGGGATGGTGCAGGCTGGGCTTTCCGCAAGCATGCGGACCAATAACAACGCCGTCTTCTGGGACCGCGACCTGGATGTTGACGTCTTCCACGAACGGCACATTCACCCCGAGATCCAGCTCCAGTCGTACTTTTAGGGTGTGTCCCGTTATGCTTCTCATCGCGAGCCCCACTTGGTTTGGCAGGGCCGAGGACGCACAAGGGAAGCACCGGAGGCGTGCCTAAAGGCACGTCGAGGATGCTGACGCGGAGGACGAAGGATCCTGCAAAACCAAGCGGGGCGCAGCCGAGCAAGCATAACGGGACACACCCTAAGCACACGACCCACAGCGCAAACCATATGCATTGCGCCCTAAAAAATCCTTAACAAATGGCTCAGCTAGGCATTTAATCAAAGGTAGCAACGGGGAAAATGGGGGGATCCTTCTGGGGAAACTTTTCCTTATATTAGGCTTCATGGGCCTAAGTATGTCTGCGCACGCCGGTCAGCGGTTGGTTGTGGTTGGGGGAGGAATCCGCCCGCCCGAAGCCAATGAACGCTTTGTGGATTGGGCTGGCGGCAAGTCGCAAGCACGCATCCTCGTGCTCACCTGGGCTGCTCCGCCCTCCTCCTCTTGGGATTTTTTCGATGCGCTCCGTGAAGAGCTAGACCTCTTCGCTCCGGAAGAAATCGTGCACGGCGTGAGTGCCGGCGCCATTACTTCCCAACGCGCTCAATTCGTCCAACAGCTCGCGCGCGCCACGGGAGTGTATTTCACGGGCGGTGACCAAAACCGCGTGATGGATCTCTTGGATCAAGACGCTGCCGCGTACCCAGGCAAACGCTCTTTGCTCTCTCTGCTCCAGCAAAAATACCAAAGCGGCACAGTCTTTGGCGGCACTAGCGCGGGCACGGCTATTATGTCCAACCCGATGCTCACTGGCCAAGCCGACAACACAGTGCTCGATGGCCGTAAAGTTGGCATTCGCCCGGGCTTGGGTTTTATTTCCAACGTGATTTTCGATCAGCACTTCTTAGCCAACCTACGCACCTTGCGTTTGATGGGCTTGATGTTCTTACACCCGGGCAAAGTGGGCTTAGGCATCGACGAAGACACCGCACTCTTAATCCAAGATTCGCGCTACGCCAGCGTCGTGGGCACGAGCAAGGTGCTTGCGATGGAATTGAACCCGCAAACGAGCAAAGTCGAAACTCTTCCTCTTACCGCCGGCCAGCGGTTTGATCTTGTCCGGCGGACCATCTATTAATGTTTTTCCTTTGGGTTTTAGTTTTAGGAGCCACCAACGTGTTCGCTGATCCATTCAAAGCCGAAGATGTCGTTTTGGGAATCCATGGGGGCACAGCCGCCGCTCGCTCTGAAACTAGCCCCGAGCTAGAAAAGCGCTTACGCGCCGGAATGGAAGCCGCGCTGCGAGCGGGGTACGCGAAAATCAAAGCCGGGGGCTCTAGCCTCGATGCAGTGGAAGCCGCTGTCCGCGTCATGGAAGACGCGCCGGAATTCAACGCCGGCCGTGGCGCTGTGTTCACCGCCGATGGCCGCAATGAACTCGACGCTTCCATTATGGAAGGCAAAACAAAGAAAGCCGGTGCCGTGGCGGGTGTTACGACTGTCCGCAACCCCATCACCGCCGCGCGTGCCGTCATGGAGAAATCCGTCCACGTGCTTCTCGCACGCGATGGCGCCGAAGCATTTGCGCGCAAAGTCGGTTTGGAACTCGTGGATCCCAAGTACTTCTGGACGGAAAAGCGTTGGCTGGAGTTAGAAAAGGCCCGAAAGTCTAAGTCGCGCTCTAGCGCGATGGAATTCGTGCAACCCCACCAATGGAGCACCGTCGGCGCAGTCGCTCTGGATTCCACCGGCACCTTGGCTGCCGCGACTTCCACCGGCGGAATGACGAACAAACTCTTTGGCCGCGTGGGCGATACGCCCATCATCGGAGCCGGAACCTATGCCGATAACGAAGGCGTCGCTGTTTCTGCCACCGGCCACGGGGAGTTTTTTATTCGCTACGCGGTCGCCCACGAAATCAATTCGCTGGTGAAATACAAAGGTATGACTGTCTCGCAGGCCGCAGATGAAGTCGTGAAAAAGCAATTACTCACCGCGGGCGGAGAAGGCGCCGTCGTTGCGTTATCGCCCAAAGGCAGTTTCGCGATGTCCCGAAACTGCGAGGGCCTCCACCGAGGGTATATTACCCGCTCGGGAGAGGCCCACGTGTTTCTTTACGAGTGATTTTAGAACACTTGTTTTTCGACGAAGACCTTTTCAATTCCTAGAACCGCGCCGTCCGGCGCTAGACGCAACAACAAGTCGATCCAATAACCACCAATGGTATCGCCATTCGCTCCACAGGTGGCCACCTTGTCAGCATTCACCCGCATGTACTTAAAGCCCGGACCGGGATCACCTAGGTGGTTCAAGTAGTACGAGTGCTGCTCCCAGGCCATGTTGTAGACGAACGAGGCTTGGGCTGGCACGAATGTGTCTGTCCGCTGTTCATAGCAGACATCGAGCGCTTCGATCTGTGGCGTGATGTCGAAGAGGCTATCGGTGTCCGAAAAAATCACCTGGGTAAATCCCTTCAATGGCGTAGCCTTTGGGCTATTACCCACGGGGTAAATCGCCGTGACACGAATAGGAACATCCCACAACCAACCGTCGAGTACCTGGCTATGTTGGCCTAAGTAGGCTTCCACTTTTCCGCCCAGCGCATCCAAGGCCGTGTGATCCGTGGCCCCATGGTGGTGCCCCAGTTCGTGCACCAAGATGGCAACTGCCGTGGGAAGTGTCATCGCGTTTGTCACGCCACTGGCGTCCTTCGTGTAGAGCATGTCGCGGTTAACGTAGATCGTGTCGCCCACCTTGCCGCCCGTTTTCGCAACGCGTACGGCGCCATCGAGATAAAACATCCCCGGATTGGCTTTCTCAGAATCAAACACAAGCTGCACTTCTGCACGGCCCTCTCCGGGCATTTGCCGGACAATCTTGTCGAGCAACGTGGTTTGGTCCGTCGTCAATCGGCAGGCCGCCGATGCTAAGCAAATGGATGCATAGTTTGCGATGTTTTGGTGAGCCATGACGAAGTTCTTCTCCGCCAAACCACCCCCGCCGCCCGAGCTCCCGCCCATCGATGGCGCCGTCCCTGCCATTCCCACTCCACACAACACCAACATTCCTAGATACAGCTTTTTCTGCATAGTATTCATCTGTCCTCCGTATTGGTTTCGAAACTGCTTAAGTTAAAAGTACCCGCGTGCACGCGACGGCTCTGCATTTTTGTTATTAAATCTGAAAGGGTTTGTTTATGATTTCTAAACATATGCAATCCGTTTACGAAGCCGATCATTTTCTAGACTTTCTCCATGGGCGCATCGACTCCAACCGAGAGACGCGCGGCTACCAATCTCGCCTCTCAGAGGCCGCCGGTTGCCAGCGATCGTTTCTCTCGCAAGTGCTGCACTCGAGTGTTTTACCAACGCCCGATCATGCTCTCGGAATGTGCTCCTTTTGGAATTTAGACACGGAAGAGACGGAGTATTTCCTCAATCTCGTACAGCACGCACGCGCGCAATCCCCACTCTTGCGCAAGCACTTGGAAAAGGGCCTGCGCGATGCAAAGAGCCGGCAGCGCGATATTGCAACTCGAGTGAAACGCCCCTCCCCCACTTTGTCCCATGATGCGCTGACGGAATATTATTCGGCCTGGTATTACGCGGCTATCCACATCGCGGCAGGCTTGAAACGGCATGTGACGGCGGAATTTCTGAGCGAGCGGCTCTCGCTACCGCTTTCCGTGGTAACGCGCGTGCTTAAATTCCTAAATGGCCAGGGCCTTGTGGTGCAGGCGGGAAATCGCTGGCAAGTGACAGTGTCGCACTTGCACTTACCTAAGAGCAGCTTGCTCACACGGACCAATCACTTGAATTGGCGCCAGAAAGCTATGGATGCGACACACGTTGGAGAGGATCAAGGCCTCCGCTATTCATTGGTCTTTAGCGCAAGCCGCAAGGATGTAGAAAAGATCGAGAAGAAGATTCTGGAACTTATCGAGGAGACTCGGAAGACGATTGAAAGCTCAGGTGAGGAAGATTTGGTGTGCTTTCTTTGCGATTACTTCCCGCTCATCCGCTAGGTTGGACGTCTTTCCAGCTGTCGATGATTTCCAAACCAGGCAGCTGATTCGGCGGGGACTCTGGCGGGGGTGGTAGCACGACGCTCGAGGGCGGGCCGGCGATATCCGGATTGCCACACTGGCCTAATAACGCACCGAATGTAAAAGCGATCGAAAAAAGGATGAGAACTTCTTTCCGCTTAAACTCGGGATTGTTGATCTTGGCCCATTTACGCCTTAGAAAACGAAAACGCATTCTGCAGCTCCCCAACCACCCATTGCGTTCAAACCGATTCGGGCGCCGATGCCGGCCCGTTGATAGTTTCCCCACCAATAGCGTAGTCCCAGAGCCGCAGAGAGATAGAAACCCGCAGTCTGGGGAACTTGGAAGGGAACCCCTTCAGTGTACCGCAAGTACTCGAAATTGAGGATATGTTCGGCGAGACCCAGTGCGTAAAACTGCGTCTGTTTGCCGCGCCACAACACGATGGGCACCCCGCCCGAGATGCGCTGGGATTGAAAAGCGCTACGTGGCCCATTGCTATCGCGCCGCAATGCAACCAAGTAGGAGAGCTCGAGCTGCAGAGGCCCCCAGAGTTCCGCGGTCGCACCCATTCCAAACCACGGCCGCCCGTCGAGCTGCTGCGCCCAGAGAGAAAGGTAAAAGGTCGGTGGCGCTGCCGTGGAAGTTTCACGGATGCCTCGGAAGCTGGGAAGGAAAGGAATGTCCATTCCCGTGTCATTCACCGCGAGGCGGGGAGCTGCCGCTGGGGGAATCGGTTTGGTTTTGCCGATGGCTTCGCGGTAGAGGACGTAGGCTTCGATTCCCGCCTCAGACGCTTCGAGAAAAAAATCCTTTTCCTCAAACCCTTCGACATGCACCGCAGGGCTGGACTCGCGGTAAGACTTGCGCAAACTGCCACTACCTAAGGACTCCGAAGTGGTTATTTCAATTTGCGTGTCGAAACCGAAACGCTGCCGAACCATTTGTTCCGTCGCATCTCGCACGGCGGCTCGGTAGGCCTGTTGATCGTCGACGGGAGAAAAACCACGCCCTACGTAATAAGCATGGCCCGTTTCTTCGGGAAGCCCGCCGCGCACCCAGGCCGGCGCGAGACTCGCGTGGGCACTGCTACACAACAGCAAGAGGGCTAGCGTTTTCATTCGTCAAAAAACTTTGCCTGCTTCTTGGTGACGGCTTCTTTGATCCGAGCATCCGCTTGTTGGATCTTATCCACCACACCGCGTTTCACTCGATTGTAATCCTCTATGCTCATTTCGCTTAACACATGGCAGTCAATGCGTTCTGTCCCAGCGACGCGGTAGCGCTCAAAATATTGCTGCGTGTGTCGCATCCCCACTACCCGGCCCTGCAATTCGCCCGTGCGCACTTTTCCAAGAACGACTTCAGCATTTTCACTGAGTGTTTGCTGCGCATTGTCGACGGAGACACGAACATCGCTGGCGAGTTCCGAGAGCACGATTTCCTTCGCATCGAGTTTGGCTAGGTCCATGCAACCATTCACCCGCTCATCACCGCGCACGGTCTGCGAGGAGTGCACGAGGACTTTGCCATCGTTTTCCCAGATGACGCGTGTGCCCTCTGCCCAGGACGGCAGGTCATCCGTATGGCTCGACGAGTCGATCCAGAGCCGGTGCGGGCCGGCCGGAGAAGCGCACCCTAGAAGGCTGAGCAGGCTTAAAAGCCACAGAGCGGTGTTTTTCATTCTGGTATTGTAGCACTCATGCGGTTTTACAATCGGCAGTTCTGGCTCCGGTTTTGGCTCCCTCTGACGATCTTCGTCTTTGTGGGCGGCACGGGCCTTTCGATCCATTTCTTTCCAGGGCCCTTCGATTGGCGCTACCGAGTTGTTTCTGGTTTGGCTTCGCAGATCGACAACCCCGCCGGCTATGCATACTTCTGCGCCACGCTTTGCCTCGTCGGCGCGATGTTGGCGCCTCTCGGGCGCTACCTTCAACGAGCTTTCACTCTGAGTGCACCGCGTACCTCCGGAATCGCGGGGCGTGCGTTGACGGTGGGCTTGCTCGCTATGAGCGTGATCGGGCTCGAACGGCTGTATTTCCGAAACCTCTCAGCACAGATCTACAAAGCGCATGAACTCATTGCGCTCGTCGGATTCGCGGGGCTTTTTACCGGAGTTCTGGGTTTTTGGCTTTGCTTGCGCCACTCCGTGCGAGGTGCGACTTTGTTTGTGGCTCTCGGTCCCTTTCTCGGAGCGATTGTGAGCCAGGCATACCTTTACTTCAAACCCGAGCCCCTTGGCTGGGTGGGCCCGCACTGGGCGGAATTGGGGATTCCGGTGTACTTAAGTTTTGCTTTCTGGGAATGGGTGGCGGCAGCGGGAGTGTTTCTCTATCTCTACTTGCTAGTCGCCCTTGCCCCATCACCAGTAGAACGAAGCCGCGGATAAAAGCGAAAAGAGCGCCAACACACCGCCACTCAACGCGATCATCTTCTTCGACTTGAGCAGTTTCTCCGTGCTCTTCGCGGGGAGCGACGGCACCAACAAGCAGAGAAACCCGAGCGATGTCGCAAGCCAACCGCAGACAGTAATGAACAATGCGAATCCCGACTCCCAGTTGTTGTGGAAAGTAAGGATCACCATCCCGATGGGAAGCAGAAAAAACGCCAACAGCACTCCCGAGTAAGATCTCTTAAAAAGATCCTGGAAGAAGTCCTTCCACTCTTGCGGATTCGCCACAGCGGAAATTCCCAGAAATGCGAAAAAGAAAGAAAAGAACAACCCTACGTCATCTGTCATGACAGAAATATAACGCACGCGGCTTTGACCGGCCACTGCGCAGTCGCCTACTTTCACCAAGATGCGTTGGATAGCGGCCGCTCTGACTTTTTCTTTCGCCGCTTCTGCGGCTTGGGTCCCTAACCAGCTCCACCCTCGGCGCTTCGCCGCCTGCTTGAAAGCCGCGGCACCCGGTGCTTCCTTGAAATCCGTCCGCCCCTACGAAAAGCAGCACAAGCTTACAGACAATGACCTGCTTCTTATGCACTTAGCGTTCTACCCCGGCGTGGAAATCCCTGGCCTCGGTTGGGTGATGCACTCCAAAGCGCGGCTGTGGTGGAGTGGTTGGTGGGAGAAACAAGAACACGCCTTGGCCCTAGGCTTCCAAGCGCATGCTAACCAGCGCCGCACGCTTTTCCCCTCGGGATTTTTTGCCGCTGCGGTGAAAACCTGTGGCCAAGGCAATTATTTTTGCGCGGCGCTTATCTCTCACAATGTTCTGCGCACTCTTGGGCGCCACCCGCACGGCATCCACACGGCGATACTGAGCGGCCAGAAAACGGACAACAACCCAAAGTGGTTCCAAAAAGACCGTGCAAAGTGGTTAGCCGGATTGGATTCACAGAAAGAATCCCTCATCCCACTACGCTTGGACGGCGGCGGCGATCGCTGGGGCGAGTGGTACCACTTCTTCGGCATTTTCACCTATGCGTTGCATGAAGCCGCTCTTGGCCGAAGCCCATCATCGATAGATTTCGTGGTGCGTATGAACGAGATCTTAAATCCCCTTCTCGCTGGCGGGCAGGAAGAGCCAGAAAAAGCCCAACTCGATCGCGATGCTGTGGAGGTCGCGCAATGGTTTCTCACCGATGCGCAACCTCCCAAAGTAGACTGTGCCGACGCGCAAACATACACCGCCGGAACCTGGAGCGATGCCCCCGAAGCCTTTCCGCTAGTGGATTAGGGTGTGTATTCTGCAAAACCAAGCTGGGCGCAGCAGAGCAACCATAACGTTACACACCCTATAGCCCCACCCAAACAGACTTCACTTGCGTGTACAACTCGATGGCGTACGTGCCGAGTTCGCGGCCAAAGCCGCTTTCTTTGTAGCCACCAAACGGGCTCGCTGCATCGAAGCAGTTGTAGCAATTAACCCAGACTGTCCCCGCGCGCACGGCACGGGCAATCTGGTGAGCCTTCGTCACGTCCCGAGTCCAAACGCCTGCGGACAAACCATAGCGCGTGTTGTTTGCACGCGGCACGATGTCTTCCACACTCTTAAACGTAGTCGCGGCAACAACGGGCCCGAAGATTTCTTCTCGATAGATCGTGAGGTCGTCGTTCTTGGAATCAAAGACTGTCGGCTTCAAGAAATAGCCCTTGGGCGCTGCAGGAGCGCCGCCCGTCACGAGGGTTGCGCCTTCGCGTTTGCCGGAGTCGATGAAGCCCAAGATCTTATCGAATTGTTCTTTGGAAACCTGCGCGCCCATCTGCGTGCGAGGGTCGAGCGGATTACCAACGACAAGCTTCTCGGCATGCGCTTTGAGCTTATCCAAGAATTCGTCGTGGATCTTGTCCTGAAGGAACAAGCGCGAACCGGCACAGCAAACTTCCCCTTGATTGAAGAAGATCCCACGCAAGGCTCCCTGAACTGCGGCGTCGATATCCGCATCGGCAAAGACGATATTAGGCGCCTTACCTCCCAGCTCAAGCGATACGCGTTTGAGATTGCTCTCGGACGCCATTTGCATGATGCGTTTACCGACTTCGGTCGATCCGGTGAAAGCGACCTTGTCGACATCTCGGTGCATTGCGAGGGCTGCGCCGGCCGTTGGGCCGAAACCCGGGACAATATTGACTACTCCCGGCGGCATGCCAGCATCGAGTAAGAGCTGGCCGAGCATCAGGGCCGTGAGTGGCGTTTGTTCGGCGGGCTTCAGAACGACCGTGCAACCCGTCGCCAACGCAGGGCCCAGCTTCCAAGCCGCCATGAGCAGCGGGAAATTCCAGGGAATGATTTGCCCCACCACACCAATCGGCTCGCGCAGCGTGTAATTTAGGTATGGCCCCGTCACGGGAATGGTTTCCCCGTGGATCTTATCGGCCATCCCCGCGTAGTAGCGGAAGGTATCGATAGAAAGCGGCAAGTCCGCGTTCATCGTCTCAGAAATCGGCTTGCCGTTGTTCAACGTTTCCAATTCTGCGAACGCTTCTTTGCGCGACTCTAGGAGATCGGCAATGCGGTACAAGAGCCGGCCGCGATCGCGGGCGCTGAAACGCGACCACGCGCCAGCCTCAAACGCGTGCCGTGCAGCAGAAACCGCGCGATCGATATCCGCCTTATCACCCTCGGCGACGGTGGCGAGTGTTTCCTCGGTCGCCGGGTTCGTTACAGTGAAAGTTTTGCCGCTGAGCGCGGGTGTCCATTCGCCCTGGATGAGCAGATTGCCTTGGTAAGTCTTCATAGTTCCCCCTGTGCCTACGCACCGTCTCCAGGTGTTAGAGTTTTGTCAAACGTCACGCTGCGCCCGCTTGACGCGTCTTGTTAGAAGAGATTTTGCTTGCCGCCCGGGCCGCAGGCTTGGGATTCTTAATCAGATCAGGAGAAACCATGAAAAGACTTTTCGGGATCGTGCTGTTTGGCTTAGCTGCTTGCAGTTCCAATGGACCCAAACCCTTTGACCAGACACTCAACAACGCGCCGGATGGCAAGAGTGAGCAAATGGGTGTGCGCGACGACAAAGTCTATATCCAGAAGAAAGTTTATCTCGAAGAGCAGCTCTGGACGTTGAAGGGCGAAGTCGATGAACTCCAACGCACGATCTACGGCGCTTCGAAACAAGATCCCTCGGGCATCTACCTAGCGCTGCGCGATTGCCGCAAACGGCTTTCGGATCCGCGCCTCGGTGGCCTCGGCAAACCCGACGCGATGGAACCTTGGACGAACGTCACGCAGAAAGACGAAGCCTTCTTTTATAAGGTCGATAAAAAGACCAATAGCCTCGTCGGCGTTTCTGAAGAAGCTTTGGATGAACGCATCGGCCGTTACCAAACGCACAAACGCGTTTTGGAAGGCAAGTACGATGAGTTCAAGGACAAACTGGATTCCTGCGAAGACAAATACAGCTCCACGCTGGTCCAGCACGGCCTAAACCCCGAAGACACCAAAGCCCAAGGCGAATGGGTCGATGGGCCCAAGGGCTACAAAGTCTGGAAGATGAAAAAAGGCGCGACAAAAGATCCCGAAGAACTCATGCGCCGCAAAGCTGTGAAAGAATCCGAAGAAGGCTAAGCGGAAAGTTCCTTCTCAAGGAGCTTAACGACAGCTTGTACTTTATCCGAGAACGAGGCCTGGCTGCGCACGACCGTGCAGTTTGGGTGGCGTGTCCATAGCGCCCGTGTAGCGGCATCGAGCTTGCGCGCCACCATGTATCCCTCGCTTCGGACCGGGTTTTGGGCGCGGTGCTCTTCGTAGTCTTTTTCTTCGGCGCTCTCTAAGTAAATCACGCGATCGTAGCGTGCGAGTTCCGCTTCTACGGTCGTGCCCTGCGCTTGGAAAAACTTCTCCGGGCCATCCGGCCAATAAGCCGCGCCGTCGATGGAGCCTCGATCGAGTACAAAAAAGCGCGCCCCATGGTGCGCTTCAAACGCGCGTTCGACCGCGATTTGCACTTGGTACACAGCCGTTTGGAAAGCATGCGTGGCCTCGGCTTCCTCGAAACGCGGGAACCCACTGCGGAACAATGCCGATGCCGATTCCGGAACAACAACGATTTTGTCGTTAAAAGAACGGCCTAAAACTTCTGCGATAGTGCTTTTGCCGCCACAAGGGCCGCCGGTAAGCACCAGCTTACGGGATTTCGGGGGAGACGTTTTCTGCATTGGGCCGCACCCTACCTAAAACCGGTAAGTAGCGCAAGGCGACGGCGATAAGTACGATACTCCCGCCCCATAGAGTCGTTGCTGCGGGCTGCTCGCCCACAGCGAGCCAGGTAAGAAAAGTGCTCAAAACCGGCTCCAGCAGCGTGATAACGCCGGCTTCCTGAGGGCTGACGGATTGCAGCCCTTTGGCATAAAGCAGGTACGGGGTGCCCAGCTGCACAACTCCAAAGAACGCGAGAAACAGAGCCGCGGTCCAGGGCAGCTCCGCGGGGGAAACTTGTCCCGGCAGAAACGTCAGCGGCAGCAAAAGCAAGCCGGCGGACAGGTGGTTTATGCAGGTGAGCAGATACGGATCCTCGTCGCGTAGATAGCGCAGAAAAACAGTGATGAGCGAGTAGAAAACCCCCGAAGATAAAGCGAGGGCGATTCCCAGTGGCGATTCTCCCCAGCCACCACCCGCAATCAGAGCCATTCCGCTTAGCCCCAGTAAGACGGAAAAGAGGCTTCGCCTATCGAGTTTTTCACCCAGCCAAGCGAGGCATGCGACCAAGGTCCAAAGCGGTGCTGTGCACTGGAGAAAAATGGCATTGGCCGCTGACGTTAGAGTCACCGCCCAAAGAAATGTCAGATTAAGCAAAGTGAAAGAAAGCACCATTCCGAGCAGCGCCGGACGCCAGCGCAACCGCCCACCGCGCACAAAGCAGAGCAAGAAAATACCGGCGCAAAGGGCACGGTAGCAGGCCAGGGAGGGGCCGGGTAACTGAGCGAGTTTTGCTAAGGGCCCGCTCAAGCTCCACAACGTCGCAGCGCCGAAGATCAGCAGCCGTCCGTTCACGCACCCACCGCACGGCGGTAAGCTTGGAGAAAAACTTCGGGCAAGCGATCAAAATCGCCCTTCGGATCCCGGACAAAGCCCTGGCGTTCGTAGTAAGCCGCAATGCCCGTAGCGCCACGGCGCACGTGCAGGCAAATCCACTTTGCTTGCCATTCACGCGCTTGGCGCTCGGCGGTTTCCATGAGTTTTAGAGAAAGGCCCGAGCCCCGTTGATCGG
>JAIEOG010000046.1 GCA_019750655.1 bacterium | reverse complement strand
GGAAGCCAAAAAGCGCCGTCTCATCGAAACCCTCCGCCTAGCGATCGGTCTTCTAGAAAAGATGGATCAACTCCCTGAGCAAAACGAGCCTTCAAAAAAGGCCGGCTGATTTTCTAAATGCGCTTTGTCCAACAACTCTTCGTCTGGGTGGTAACCGTATTCGCCTTTCTGTTCACCACTCTGCTCGCAGCCCTAATCGGCGTGGCTTTTCTGTTTTCAGAACACTGGGGCCATAGGCTTCACCGTTTTTGGGGCTGCGGCATCTGTGTTTTGTTCGGGATTCGGGTGCAAGTCGAGGGGCTAGCCAACCTGCCCGGCGGCGGCTCCGTGCTAGCCCCCAACCACCAAAGCATGTTCGACATGCCTATTTTGGCAACTCTGCCCACCGATTTTAAGTGGGTATCCAAAGAGCAACTCAGGAGCGTTCCTTTTCTCGGTTGGGCCATGCGCTCTATGGGCACGTACTTCGTCACGCGGCGAAATGCCACCCAGGATGCGGGCACCCTCAAAGGTGCTGAACAGGGGCTGACTGATGGCGCCCGGATTGTGATTTTCCCTGAGGGAACGCGGAGCCGAGACGGAGGTCTACTCCCCTTGAAAAAGGGCGCGTTTCGCTTGGCCGAGAATGCCCAGGTGCCGCTCGTCCCCATTGCGATTTCCGGCAGTTTCTCTATCGCTACCCCACGCCACCTTCCCACCCGTTGGGGCCACTCTGTGACCGTCCGGATCGGGGCGCCGCTGAGCCCTCAGAAAGGCGAGTCCACCGAGGCCTTCCAGACCCGCTACCTCGCAGAATTGACCCGACTTTTAGGCTTTTAGCCGCCTGCGCCAAAGAATTTAAATTTGGGAATAATAGTGTATGGTAGTCGCAGCATGATTACCCCGCTCGTACGCAAGATTTTCGGCAGCCACAACGACCGCGAGATAAAACGCCTGCGACCCCTCGTCGCCCGTATCGGGGAGCTCGAATCGACCCTCACTGGACTGACCGACGAACAACTGGCCGCTAAGACACCCCATTTCAAAGAACGCGTGGCCCGCGGGGAAACGCTCGATGCGCTATTGCCCGAAGCTTTTGCCGTCGTCCGCGAAATGTCCAAGCGTGTTTTGAAAATGCGGCACTTCGATACCCAGCTCATCGGCGGGATGGTGCTGCACTCCGGCCGCGTGGCGGAAATGAAAACGGGGGAAGGTAAAACCCTCGTCGCCACCCTACCCGTCTACCTAAATGCTTTGAGCGGCCAGGGCGTACACGTCGTCACCGTGAACGATTACCTCGCGCGCCGTGACTCAGAGTGGATGGGCCAAGTTTACCGCGCCCTGGGACTCACCACGGGCGTTATCGTCCATGGTTTAAATGATTCTCAACGGCGTGAAAGCTACAACGCCGACGTAACATACGGGACGAACAACGAATTCGGTTTTGATTACCTGCGCGACAATATGAAGTTCCGGCTGGAAGATTTCACCCAGCGGCCTTTGAACTACGCCATTGTCGACGAAGTCGACTCCATCTTGATCGACGAAGCACGCACCCCCTTGATCATCAGCGGCCCTACGGACGATTCGACGGATAAGTACTACACCGTCAATGCCGTTATCCCTCTCCTGCGCAAAGAAGAGGACTACACCATCGAAGAAAAGTCGCGCTCTGCGTCCCTCACCGATGCGGGTATCGCCAAGCTCGAAAAAGCGCTGGTCGTGAACAACCTCTACGCGCCCGAGCACATGGACCTGGTCCACCACGTCCACCAAGCGCTGAAAGCCCACGCCATTTTCCAACGCGATGTGGATTACGTCGTTAAAGAAGGCCAAGTCATCATCGTCGATGAATTCACCGGCCGCTTGATGCCGGGGCGCCGCTATAGCGATGGCCTACACCAAGCCTTGGAAGCCAAAGAAGGCGTGGCGATCGAAAGCGAAAACCAGACGCTTGCGACTATCACCTTCCAGAACTTCTTCCGCATGTACAAAAAGCTCTCCGGCATGACCGGTACAGCAGACACGGAAGCCGCGGAATTTAACAAGATTTACAATCTCGACGTCACCCTCATCCCCACCAACCGGGCGATGATCCGCAAAGACATGCCGGACGTTGTTTACAAGAATCTCAAAGGCAAGTTCGAAGCCGTCTGCAACGAGATCGTCGAACTAAATAAGAAAAGAGTTCCCGTGCTTGTGGGAACAGCCTCGATTGAAAAATCGGAGCTCTTAAGCGGCCTACTCCAACGCCGGGGCGTCCCGCACAACGTCTTGAACGCGAAACACCATGAGCGTGAAGCCGAAATCGTCGCCAATGCAGGCCAACCCGGTTCGGTGACCATTGCTACGAACATGGCCGGCCGCGGAACGGATATCGTTCTCGGAGAAGGGGTCGCTGCCAATGGTGGATTGCATATCATCGGCACGGAACGCCACGAATCACGCCGTATTGATAATCAGCTGCGCGGCCGCGCAGGCCGACAGGGCGACCCGGGCTACAGCCGATTCTATATGTCTTTGGACGACGATTTGATCCGCATCTTCAACGGGGAGCGTATCAAGGCCTACATGGAACGCTTCAAGATGGAAGAGGACGTGCCAATTGAGTCCGGCCTCATTTCCAAAGCGATTGAAAACGCCCAAAAGAAAGTCGAAGGCCATAACTTCGATATCCGTAAACACTTGCTCGAATACGACGACGTGCTCAATAAACAGCGCGAAGTTGTTTACGAACTGCGCAAACTCATCCTCGCCGGCGGCGATGGAACGCGTGCGTTGATTCTCGATGTCGTCACAGAACAGATCCAATCCGTTCTGGACACCTTCGCCTCGACGAAAAACACGGCCGAATGGGAGCGCGCACCGATCGCTGAAGCCATTACGGCTCTTTTCGATAATGGCCTAGGAATTTCGGAAACGTTCTGGAGCCTGATCGGCACCCGTGCGGAGTTGGAAAGCACGCTAGTCAAAAACGCGACCGCTCTTTACGATGCGCGCGAACGCGCAATGACGCCGGAAATCCTGCGCCAGCTCGAACAAATGGTCTACTTAGGCTCCATCGATCAGCTCTGGAAAGACCACCTGCTGAACATGGACCACCTCAAAGAAGGCGTGGGCCTGCGCGGTTACGGGCAGAAGGATCCTCTTGTCGAGTACAAGAAGGAAGGCTTCACGCTCTTTAAGATGATGGACGAGCAAGTAAAGACCGACGTCATTACCAAGCTTTTCCGCGTCCAAGTTACGGCCGCGAGCCAAGTGGAAGAAATTGCGCCGAAACGGACGCAAGTCCCGATGCAGTTCCACAGTGGCTCGAGCGAGGCAGCACCTGCAGCGCCCGTGAAACGCGACGACGAAAAAGTCGGCCGCAACGATCCGTGCCCCTGTGGCAGCGGCAAAAAATTCAAGAAGTGCCACGGCCAATAGGAGCCAGCCATGACGTCGAATTGCCCTCAATGCAAAAAGGCAGTTGAGCACGAAGACTATATGTTTGAAGTGCGCTGCGATTGCGGCTCGCGCTTTAACCCCTTCATGGACGCTTCCAATACTTTCGAAGAAGGCCAGGCGGCGCTTGAGGAAATTGCGCAGTTTGCGCTGGGCCAGCAGACCTCCGAGGCCCCTGCGGCTGCTCATGCAGCTGCCGGTGGGAGTCCTTCGGAACCTCCAGTCGCAGAAGTACGTTCCGCACCGACTGCCGCTTTCACTGCTCGCACAGTGAGCGACTCCGAACCCATACTGACCGCCGGCGATAGCTTGCCTGGGTACCGGATTGAAAACTACTTGGCCCCTGTTTCTACTTCTGCCGATCTAGATCCCAACCACAACCACCCCTTGAAAGCGGGCTTTGACGCCCTTTGGGCGCAGGCTGTGGCGTCGGGGGCTACAGGAATCGTCGCTATGCGCTGGGTGCTCTCTCCCGATGGAACACGTGTGGTCTTGAGTGGCACTCCGGTTGTGTGTACTAAAGAGCCTGGTTGAAAAAGAAACGCCCTGAAAACCCTTCACTGCGTCCCATTGGTGCACGCGCTCTGACGAGTGCCGGCGACACCCTGCGCCCGCTCTTGCCCGGCGCTCGGGTTCTAGAGCTCTTCGCCGGCCAAGGCCGCTTTGGGTTGATGGCCCTAGAAGAAGGCGCGGCCTGGGTCAGCTTCGTGGAGAAAGACTTGCGAACAGCGCAGGCCTTGCGCAAAAGTCTTCCCCCGGATGCTCTCGCGCGTGTTTTTATCGACGATGCGATGGTCTGGTGCAAACCAGATGGCGAACCACTTTTTGATATCGTTTTTGCAGATCCGCCCTTCCCCCTTTGGGAAGCCGGATTTGATAGGGCTTTGGCGGCATGTGTAAAAACCAAGCTCGCGCCGGAGTCTATTTTTCTTGTGAAAGGCCCGACCCGGATGTTACCTTCGGGCCCGTTCCCAGGGCTTTCTTTCTGGAAACACTCCAAATTCGGAGAGTCGACTCTAAGTTATTTCCGCCGGGCCACCGAGGATGAATAAGACAGCGTCAAAAAGCCCCAGCCGTGCGATTTACCCCGGCACGTTCGACCCCATTACCAACGGCCACGTAGATCTGATCGAACGCTCGCTGAGTGTCTTTGATGAAGTAACGGTCCTCGTCGCGCATTCCCGCAAGAAGACGCCGCTCTTTGAAGCCTCTGACCGCAAGGCCCTGATTGAGACCTGCTTCCCGGGCAACCCCCGTGTGAAAGTCGCGCTCTACGAAGGCCTGCTGGTGGACTATGCCCGCAAACACGACATCACGGCCGTTGTCCGCGGCCTGCGCGCCGTTTCGGATTTCGAATACGAATTTCAAATGGCGACGATGAACCGCCGCATGTACCCCGAGCTCCAAACGTTCTTTCTCATGGCTTCGGAGAAATACTTTTTTGTTAATTCAACTCTCATCAAAGAAGTGATGTCCCACCACGGCGATGTCACGGAGCTCGTGCCGCAGCACGTGGCGGCCAAACTACAGGAAAAGCTATGGTGACCCTTTCTTCCCGTGTAGCCAAACTCAAGTCTTCTTCCATCATGGAAATCGCAGCCCGCGCACAGACCATGAAATCCCAAGGCATCGACGTTGTTTCGTTGGCCGCAGGCGAGCCCGATTTCAATACACCCAAAGCCATTCAGGAAGCGGCAACAGCAGCAATGGCCGAAGGCATCACGAAATACACCCCCGCTGCGGGTTTTTTGAGCCTGCGCGAAGTTCTGGCCGAAAAGATTTCGCGGGAGAACAAATTTCCCGTCAGTCCTGAAGAAATCATTGTTACTTCGGGAGCGAAGCACGCCATCTACTTGGCGCTCCAGTGCCTCGCAGATGAAGGCGATACCATCCTTGTGCCCACTCCGGCGTGGGTGAGCTACCGCCCCATGATCGAACTCACGGGCGCAAACCTCGTGCCCTTGCCGCTTTTTGAAGAAGATGGATTCCGCTTGAACGTCGACCGCTGGAAAGGGCTCGCGATCCCCTCCAGCGCCAAAGGCATTATTCTTAACAGCCCGAACAACCCAACGGGCGTTGTGTACTCAGCAGAAGAACTCAAAAAGTTTGTCGGCTGGGCTCTGCAGCGCAATCTGTGGATCATGTCGGACGAGATTTATGAAAAGACGCTTTATGACGGTGTCGAACACGTCAGCGTCGCAAGCCTTGGCCCCGAAGTCCGCAACTACACCATCACGGTGAGCGGCTTCTCCAAGAGCCATTGCATGACGGGTTGGCGCCTCGGCTGGGCGATCGGCAACCGGGAGCTTATCCAGAAAATGGCTGCCCTCCAGAGCCAGAGCGTGAGCCACGTTACGAGCTTTGTGCAGTGGGCGGGCATTGCCGCCGCCAAGCTTCCGGACAGCGTAGTCGACGAGATGGTGAAAGAATTCGACTCGCGCCGGCGTTATTGCATGGGCCGACTCGATGCACTCTCCGAGTACTGCACCTACACTCGCCCGACAGGCGCATTCTATTTCTACGTGGGCTTTGGCAAGTGGCTCAAACCACGCGGCAAGAACGATTTGGATTTCTGCAAAGATCTCTTAATGACCCACCACGTGGCCGCGGTTCCAGGGTCGTCGTTCGGTAAAGAGAATTTCGTTCGATTGAGCTATGCAAACTCGCAGGCAAACTTGGAAAAGGCTTTTGACCGATTGGAAGCGTTCCTAAAGCAGGGCTAAAACGCGTTCCCGATATTCCCGACGATGTTGAGGCCTTCTGGCGTGAGTGCGGTATCCACGCGCAGCACAAGACGGCTGTTCCAAATCATACGCACACCCCAGCCCACCGAAGCGTGCCAGTTATCGAAAGATCGCGGCAAACCATCCCACACACGCCCGATCTCGAAAAAAGGCACGAAACCGACAGTTAATTCCTGCCGGAAGAGTTCTGCAAAGATGGGGTCCCAACGCAATTCAAAACCCGCGACCAAGCGGAGTTTGTCGATAAAACGGTTCGGCTCGTAGCCACGGAAGTAGCGATCGCCCCCGAAACCAATGGATCCAAAACTACCGCCAACATCCGAGAGTTCGTAGAACGGCACGTTGCCATTGAGCCATTCCAAGAGCGTTCGGTGGGCGAAAATCAGGCGCCTGTTTAACGAAACGAACTTTCGGAATGTGTAGGTCGTGCGCGTGAAATCGTAGTCACTCCCCGTCACCGCGCCGTTGCTCAGACTGAAAAACAACTCATGGTAGTCGCCGCGCGACGGGTAGGGCTCGAAATCCAGTGTGTCGTAGATAATCGCCAGCCCCAGCGTGTGGGTGCGCCCCCCAGCAATCCCCAAGGGGGCTTGGGTTGCGAGGACAGAACCAGGCAATGACTCTACCGCCGTGTGCTTGAGCGCGAAGGTTGGGCCCGCACGGAAATGGCGAGAGAAGTGGCGCATGATCGAAAACTGAAACGACGGCCCACCACGGACGATGTCGTAGTCCCCTGCCCGATACCTCGCTAAATCAAAGGGCGTATCATTGCCCACGCCAAAATAGCGGAGCGCAATATCGCGGTCATAGGCCAACCGCGCGCCGACGCGGAAACGGTTGCCGAAGGCCCAAGGGAAATCGACAGAAATCTGGTGCTTTTGGCGCCCACGATCGCTGGTGAGTACCTGCGCGATGAGCTCCATCTCATGCGGATCCTGCCGCACGATGTTCTGCATCTGGATACGCAAACCGACGTTAAAACCGCTCGCCGCAATCGGGATGAGAATGGGAATCCCCTGCATCGTCCACGGATCGCCCAAAAGTTCGAAAGTTTTCTTTTTGACGATACGGTCGATACGTTGCGCGACGTCTTCACCGAATTGGCGGATGTCGCGGCCCATGGCATCCAAACCCTGCGGATTAGCGATGGGCTTTTCGTCGGGCGCAAGCGGAGCCGCCACGGATACCGCGGCGACTAGGAGCGCAAAGAAGATTGTATGAAAGCGAGCCATTCTACAAAGTGAACGCGAACCCAACACCACCGAAGAATGTGCTTAGGCTTTCGTTAAAACTCCCACCTGGACCTGTGAAATTCCCTAATTCCATAATGCGGTACCCCGCCGTTGCCGTTAATGCCAACCAAGGCTGCACGCGCATTCCGACAATGAGGCGGCCGCGGTAACTCAGAAGCGGCTGGTCCGGCAAGTAGATGTCGCCGTTCTCTCCTACCACTTGAGAAATCGCCGGGAAAAAAGCTCCCACGATTAGTCCCCAATACATCCGAGGACTCGGGCGTACATAGCCGATTTCTCCACCCACACTGAGGTACCGAATAGAATCCGTGCCGCGCGTCGTAGTTTCGCGACGGGCGTACCAGTAATCCGCTGCGGCGCCCATGTAGATACGGCCGGAGACAAAAGTCCCGGCGTTGCCTTCTCCCGCGAAAGGCAAGAAATAGCCATCAACGCTTTTGTGGATGATCCCGTAGACTCCCAGGATGGAACTTATCGGGCCATAGTTTGCCCAGCCGAAAGCGGGAAGCAGGAATAGAAAAAGGGCGACCTTAGGGTAGGTCTGCCACTGGCGTTTTTTCAAGCTTCGCTCTCCGCGCTGGTTCGTAGACATAGTAGCCCTTTTTGGCATTCTCTACTCTAAACTTTTCCGCAAGCAGGGCCTGGCGAAGGCTCTCCGGCGCACCAGGGGTTTCCTTTTGAGCCGGTTCGAGTGCCACGGCAGCCCCGGTCCCAAAGAGCACCACACCAGGTTCATAGCAGCGTTTTACACGCACCCCCGCCTGCACCATCCGCATACGTTGCTGCACACGCGATAGCGCTTCGGCTACTTCCGGGCGAAAGAAACACCGCTCGGATTTAGATTCTTGAGGCGTGCTAGGTTGCGCCAGTAGGATCGAAAAATCGACCTTCTTCAATTCCAGCCAATCGGCCGCCCAAAGGCTGCTGGCGAATGCCAACCAAATCTGGGCCGACATCAGGGCGTCTCCGAGGATTTTAGGAAAGTGCGGTACAAGGAATCGTCTGCCGTACCGCTTTGACCATCGGGCCCCAAACTCCGAATGAGAAAAAACCCATCGCTCAGCGACAACTCATAGGAGTGGCCCCAAGGATCCACGAGGCCCGCCGAAGGCCCGCTCTTCAAACAGTAAAGGGCCGCCGCATCGCTCTGCGCGCCAATGCGCCGGCAATTGAAGTAATCCTCGCGCAGCCGCTCAACGTCTTGAGCGAGCGAAGACTGCGTACGCAATGGCAGGAAGTAAGAAGCAGAAAGACTCATCCAGCTTAAGAACCCAAGCCCCGCTACAAAGCCGTAAGCGCGCCGGAGGTTTTTGTCGGGAAATTGGGCAAGCGGGAAACGCAGTGTCTCAAGGCCCGCTGCCACACAGAGCAAAGGCACCATCCAGAACTGGCGGGCGATAGAGAGCAAAATCGCAAACGCGAAGAAAAAAGCCAGAGCCGCCGCGGGCCGTTTCTGGGCCAATTGGCCAAGGCCGGGCAAGCTAAAACTCAGCAGCGCATCGGGGCGTTTCATGCCCGCATTATGAGCTGGCTAAGTACAAAGCTCAACGAATTGGATTAATTATTGAGAATTAGCTGGATGAGCATCGAATCGATGCCGGGATTGCTGTCTCCCGAGCAAGAATCCGTGTTTTGGAAGCCTTGAGCGAGGCCGGTTACGAGCGCATCGTTCGCCGATTGGCCCGCCGACGAAGCCGAACCACCCGCGGCGGGGTTATCGCTCAGCATGGGCAAAGCCAAGATCAACATGCCCTGCGTTTGGCAGGACTGCACGCGGCACATGGCGTACTGGAACTTCGATTTAGCGACAGAGTACGAATCCGATTTACCGGGTTTGTACTTATCCAGATCCGTAATGCATTGGTTGAAAAGATTGTTCACCAGCGAATATTGCTGGATAGGGGCGATCTGGCCGTTCATCATCGCCTGCAAAACGCTCTGGGGAAGCATGGCCGCACCGGCCTGGGAAAACCCCACCTGCCCCTGCTGCACGATCCATTGGGTCACGGCACCCGTGTCCGGGCGATCGGTCGCAAATAGCGGGGTCGCTATGAATAATGCTAGAAGAAAACGCATAAATACTCCCCGAAATGCCCTTATAGATTGCAACCCACGTGCCGCAGCCTCCAGCCTGTAAACAGTCGTCCGGATCTTCCACACTTGGCGAAGTTTTAGACGGTTTCGCACAGGCGCGGGAAATGGCTGGGATTGCACGGGCTTAGCCTGCTCAGCCCTTAAACACTTGGAATCCGCGGGGCAACTCACCGAATCGCTTGAAGATTTGCCCGCGACCAGCTAAGACTCAAGCCGTGTCGAAGGCCTTAGAAAAAGTAGTCGTCGCGCTGGATTACGACGATCCGCAATCCGCTTACAAAATCGTCGAACAGCTCGGAGACCGGATCGATCGCTACAAAATCGGGCCGCAGCTTTTTACTCACGCGGGCCTCGACGCCATTCGCTTTCTCCAAGCGCACCGCAAACGCGTTTTCTTGGATTTGAAACTCTACGACACGCCACAAGTCGTCGCGCGTTCGATCGAACGCTTCGCTGGCTTAGGCGTTGAGTTTGCGACGGTGCATTGCTTAGGCGGTCGGACGATGCTGGAAGCCGCCGGCAGCGCCTGCCGTGGATCGACGCTGCGCCTCTTGGGCGTGACATTGCTCACGAGCCAAGGCGCCCCGGATTCTTACAACTGGGGTTGGACCGAAACGGAATCCGGAATGGTGCAGAGACTCGCTGCCCTCGGAATGGAATCGCGTTTAGCAGGAGTGCTTTGCTCTCCTCAGGAACTGGAAATGCTCCGGCCCAAAACGGTGCCTGGATTTCTACTCGTCACTCCCGGAATTCGCTTACCGGGCAAAGAAGTTTTCCAAGATGACCAGCGCCGCACCTCATCGCCGGTAGAAGCCATCGATCGCGGCGCGGACCTACTGATTGTGGGGCGCCCACTCACTCAATCGCCCGAACCCCACCGGGTGTTGGACGAGCTTTTCGCTTCGTGAAACCGTGAAAAAAGAACACGGCCCTTTAGAAACGACTTCTCTCAGCGCGATTGAACACCTCCTGCAACACCGACCGGAATTGATCCGTTCTTTGCGGGTGGCAGCGCGGCCTAGTGCACGCGTCGATCGGATTGAAACGCTGGCCAAAGAACAAGGCGTACGCCCTACTCGCGATCCGGGATTGGATAGCGGCGAGAGCGCGGTGGCACTGCTCATTGCCCCTCCCCCGGTGGAACTCAAGAGCCTTTTATCTTCGGTAGAGAGCAAAAAGCGCGCGCTTCTTGTGGCGCTGGATCATATTCAAGACCCGCAAAATCTCGGCGCGCTTTGCCGCTCTGCTGAGGCTTTGGGAGCGGATGCTCTACTCTTGCCAAAGCACCGTAGCGCGACGGTTACCGGAACTGTCTTTGCGGCGTCCGCAGGAGCGGCGGGCACTTTGCCCATCTGCACACCGAGCGGGTTGAATGAAGCTTTGAGACAGTGCAAGGAAGCCGGGTTTTGGATCGTGGGGTCGACGCTGGCGGAAGACTCTACCCCGCTTGAGAAAATGCCGGACTTTGAAAAAGTTGTTCTGGTCCTCGGCGCCGAAGGCGAAGGCATGTCCGAACTCACCGAGAAACTCTGCGACTGGAAAGTCCAAATCCCGTTGCGCGGGTTGGTGCAGTCGCTCAACGTCAGCGCTGCGGGCGCGGTCCTAATCTATGAAATCCTGAAACGTTCTGGGAAAGAGTGAGCCGGCAACCGGACTCGAACCGGTGACCTGCTGATTACAAATCAGCTGCTCTACCAACTGAGCTATGCCGGCAGAAAAGCTATGCATATCCGATGGATTGCATGAATGCCAGGATTTGATTGATAGAATGCCATCTTTGCGTAGAATAGAGACTCGGCATGAAACACAAATCGATACAATCGGTGCTGTTGTTTCTCTTCGCATGGCTACTCGCTATGCCCGGCACCCGCGTTTTGTCGACGGACTGCCTGGGCGGCAAGCTCCCTACTGCTGAAAAGTCGGAAACCCACGAAACCAACGAGTGCGAGAGCGAAAGTTCGCTCACCGCGTCTGCGCGCCGCGCCCGCGGTAGCTCTCAAGCCCTGCGTGTCGTTTACCTCAGCCCCCTTATCCGATTCGACACACGCCCAACCGCTTTCTTTCCCCCTGTTTCTCGGCAAGCCAGCCTTGCCATAGTCCCTGGAAATCTTCCGTTACGCGTTTAAAAACCACCGCCCCCGTTTGTTTTTTCTAATTACCCGCAGCGCCCGCGCTGCAACGGAGGTGGTATGCAAAAAATTTTGCGTGGCGCGCGTGCGTTTAGCTCGCTCGTCCATAAAAGGCAGGAACGGCTTTACCTAAAACTAGCAAAAGGGCAGCGGCCGGACGCGCTCTTTCTCACGTGCGCGGATTCTCGCATCGTGCCGAGTACGCTGACACAAACCGGCCCTGGAGAGCTCTTTATTATCCGCAATGCGGGCAATTTAGTGCCCTGCCACGGGATGGGATCTTCAGGGGAAGCGGCAAGTCTAGAGTTCGCAGTCTTGGGACTCAAGATTCCGGACATCATTGTCTGTGGCCATACAGACTGCGGCGCTATCAAGTACCTGCTGCAGTCCAGGTCACCGGAGTTTCCGCTACTCAGCGACTGGGTGAAGAACGCCGAGCAGATTTTAACCGGTGTCACCGATGAGACAGAACAAGAGGAAAGACTGGAGACGGCCTATCGGCAGAATGTCTTGCTCCAGATGCGGAACTTATTGTCTTACCCGTTTGTCGCCGATGCGGTGCAAGCGGGTGATTTACGGCTCCATGGGTGGTTGTACGACATCCGAACGGGAGAGATCTTGGTGGCCGATCCCGTCGACGAAAACTTCAGACCCATAGAATAGGGAATCTATGTTTACTAATCGCCGGAAAAACGAGTTCCTGAAACAAGAGTTCTACCTGTTTTGGGGTGGACTGGCTTTTCAAGCGGGTTTCGTGAACGCCGCAGGCTTTTTGGCCTGCGCGCGTTTCGTTTCCCACATGACGGGCTTCGGTACTCAGGTCGGAATTTCTCTTTCGGATTCCGACTACGTGATGGCGGTTGAAATGTTGAGCGCCCCGGCAGCCTTCCTGACCGGGGCGATGGTCTCTGCTTTCGCAATCGATCGCCCGATCGTGGAAGGGCGGCAGCCGCACTACCTACTCGTCATGTTCGGGATCTTTCTCGTTTTCACCGGCGTAATGATGGCGGGGGTGTGGGGGTGGTTCGGAATTTTCGGCGAACAATTGCTCTATAGCCGCGATTTCCTGCTGATGGGAATTCTGTGCTTTGTTTGTGGCCTACAGAACGCCTGTTTTACGTCCCTAACCCGAGGGCAGATCCGGACCACGCACCTCACCGGCATCCTCACAGACATCGGCATCGCTTTCGTGAAGCTCTTTTACATGCCCGACCACACGCGGGACTTCACGCTGCTCAAGCGGCTGAATTTCGTGCGTATGATGACGTTCTGCTGCTTCTCATTTGGGTCGGCGGTTTCGGCGATTCTGGTCAGCCACCTGGGCTACCTGGCATTCGCGATGGTGGTAGGCACGTCTAGCATCCTGTTCATGGCCATGACGTACCAAGCTCAGCAGCGGGCTTGGCAGCGGAAACTGGAAGGTGCGCGCCGGGCTCGCATGGAAAGTAAGCAACGCCGGGCTGGTTGAGGGTGGAAATTCGAGATTCGAAATTAGATTAAATTTTCGCCTCTTTAAAAAGGAGCGAAGCCACCATACCTAATCTCGAATTTCAAATCTCTAATCTCGAATTTTCGCAGCCAGGCGAAAATTTGGAGGGGGAAGGATTCGAACCTTCGAAGGCAGAGCCGTCAGATTTACAGTCTG
>JAIEOG010000012.1 GCA_019750655.1 bacterium | reverse complement strand
TGCCAGCCGCACGTGCAAATAATTCGTCATACGGTAACACCATAAAAGCTGCGTTACCCGCGTTCCACGCCGCTACAGCCGAGGGCTGCTCTTCAATAATCACATTGCGCAGGTAGGTGGTACCAAACATCACCCCAAACTCTCGCGCCCACTCATTGCGTGCCGCCTTTGCAATCAGCCCCTCACCGTTTAGGAACTTCAATCTTTGTTTAATCACGCCTGACATCGCAGAGTTCTGCGCCAGCTTAAGCGCACTGGAATGCATTTGGGAAAATTCTGCGTCCATCCAGCGCCCTGTACCGAATTGGAACGCGTCCGCAATCCCATCCGGGTGTCCAGGCCCATCCGGCCCTGCATTGTCCACAAAAGTGGAATACTTCCCATCCGCAGCTTCCCCACCGGCCCACGCCATAATTCCGGCGTACCCAAGTTCAACGGGAGCCATTGCCGCACTTCGCAGCCACTCCTGGTTCGCCATCGCTTTCGCAGATAGTTCCGACATCAGCCCGCCTTGCCACCCGCGGTAAAAACCCATCGTAAGATTTTTCGTTAAAGCGGCGCCACCGCTTATTCCCGGCTTAGCAAGGGCAGCCGCTGTAAAAGCTTTGCTGGCTTTCCACCACTTCCACGACCGAGCCGCATTCCTGGCCAGAGCTGCTTCAGTTGCCACGGGACGGCGCAAATAGAAATCGATGACGAAAGAAGCTGCTAGCTCTGCCATAAACCCTGCTTTAGCCGCGTGATCTTCCTGCGCCTTCTCAATCGCCAGTTTCATCTCCGGATGCTCTAAGAACTCAAGCTGGTGGAGCATGTCTAACGCATACTCGCGGGCATCGACCGTTTTACCGCCCACTCGAATGGGCACATTCCCCATCTTAAAAAGTTCCGCTGCAGCCTCGAAATTCTGCTTATATTCCCCTTCGAGGCCAGCCAAAATAGGCGTCAGCGAAAGCTGCCCTTCGGTAATCAGAGACTTCGCGTCCAGCAGATAGCTAGTAAGCGCATTCGCTCGCTCCGCAATCTCATGTTTCCGGCTCGCGAGGATACTCTGGGCACGGTGGCCGTTGATCATCTTACCGTTGACGAAATGATCTAACTTATCGGCATAGGCCTGTGCGGTTTCGTTCTCTCCTTTCACTCTCCCCTTAGTCATCAAGGGGGAGAAGGAAAATTCGTACTTCAGATCTTTCCCTGGTTCATGGGAAACGGGGGCAAGGGTCGCCACCCAGTTATCCCCCACCTTGAACTTGTCGAGCATCAGCGAATCGTTAAACCCTTTTTCCACACGCGCGTGGAAGAGTTTCCACGGGTTCTTACCGGAGACTTTTTCTACTTCAAGCCCTGCTTTTTCTAGTTTTGTTCGTAGGACCGGATCGTTGAGCCGAGTGAGATCTACTCCCTCCCAACGGGCCAGATCGAAAACGTCTTGCCGCCCCAGGAGCTCATAGAATGGCTGTACCGCCGCTTCCAGCTGTTTGCGCTTTTCCAGCTCTCGAGCCACTAGGGATTCCAGATGTTTTTCACCGTAAGCCGGAGGAATCCGATAACCGACGGACCCGGAGTTGCCCGACCACCTATCTCGCAGGTCTTGAGTAGCAGCCCTCCCCTGAGAGCTATCTAACAAACTACGTGCGGTAACCCCCTCTTGCATCCGGTCCGGAGTCAGGATCTCCATGGAGGCCAAGGATTTGGCGACTTCCTCAGCTTCTTCGAAGCTGTCATCCATGGATTTAATAACGTCCGCAACCTCGGTCTGCGCAGTAATAATTTCAGCGACAGGGAGCTCGGGGCCGTGCTTTGCCCACCAAAGCTGTGCAAGCTTTGTAGCCTGCTCCTGGTGTATCGCGGGCATCACCGACTTATCGATGGTTGCTTCCACATCCGCGAGCTGTAACAGCTCTTGCCGCATCATGACGATGTCTTTGCCGTCTTTGCTTTTCTGCGCAGCCAGACGTGCATCCACCGACTTCTCTAATTCAGCAAGACGCTTATCTACTTTCGCCTTTTCGTCTTCTAATAACTTGATCTGTTTTCTGTTCTCTTCGATCGCCTCTCGTTGTCCACCACTCTTGGTATGGGTAACGGTGAGCTGGACGCCTACTTTCACCATGCGCTCGATTCCCAGCTCGATTACCGTGTGCTTCTTCTGCAATTCATAGAGTTCCTGCAGATCCTTCCGTTGATCGAAAAGAACCCCCCGTAACATCCCTGCTATTGTGTCGGAGAGCTGCGCGGCGTCTTCGTGGCATTTTTCTCGAATCGCCTTGGCTAGCGCCTCTTTTTCCCGCCAGCGCATCACAACATCCCCATCCGCCCAGTCCATATTGGTGTCGGGTAAAGCTTCCTTGGTGCAGCGGACTCCGGATGGTTTCGCGACCGGTTGAGCTCTTTGCGCAATCACAAACTCCGCCAGACTCGCTTTGAGCAATGGGCGCAAGGCAGCAGCTCGCTCGGCGCGCTTCACCGCATCTTCCACCTCTGCCGAATCCTTGTCAGGGTCTGGAGACGCAATTTCAGCGACCGCTTTACGCTCTTCCTTCGTCGGCGGGGGACCCGCCGCATGAGCGGAAGCTTTTTGTATCGAGGCACTCTTTCGAAGATCTCTATCCAGGGCTTGGGTCACAGGGTCTGAATGCTTGCCAAGATCTAAGGGCATCCCTTTAAGCAAGTCTTGCTGAACCTGAAATTCAAACTGGTGCTCTCTCTTATTCGAGAGAAGCCGGTAGGTGACCGGCATGAGAGCGCTGGCGACGGCATTAATGGATTGTGGATCGGGCGTCGTTAAGAGAGCGTTCACCTGTTGTAAAATTTCCGTCTTTCTAGGCTCAGCTTCCCCTCTCGCGTGCTCTACTAAGGCCTGTACGACTTCCAAATCGCCCGTAGGTATCCGATTTGGATCCAAGAGGGCAGCCTCACTCAAACTCGGTAGCGAGTACCCATTTCTTCGAAAGAAATTGTCGACTAGATAGTCTGCAGCAATATAGTGATCTCTCGCTGCTGTCTCGTTCAGAGCCTTCGCGTGGAGCGTATCAAAGGCCTTCTGACGTACATCTAAACCCACCAGAACTGCCTCGGGCGAAAACTGCTGGCTAACAGAGAGCGATTCCTGCAGATTCGTCACGGGTATAGACTGGCCAGAAGTCTCCCTGCGCTTGTAGTTTTCCGCAATCTCTGCCGCTTTTTTCGGATCCGAAAAAATCGGGCGTCCAGTCGTCGCATCGCGGCCCTTCACTAAGGCTTGTAAGCTCTCGTGGAGGCTTCCACGGTAGTAGCGGAAATCTTTTGGGAGCTGGGTTAAAGGAAATGCTAGAAGCTTCGAGGCGTTTGGGTTCAGCATTTCCCTCTCGCCTCCGGGGTACTGAGAATTCATCAAATAGAAGCGGAGTGCTTCTACTGCGCCCGCTGGCAATGCGAGGAGAGCTATTTCGGCTTGGGTATTGAGCGTCACGCCCTGTTTTTCAAGCTTGGACTGAATACTATCCAGAAAACGCTGCTTCTCGAACGTCATCATCGACTGACGCATCGAAATGAGCTGGAGATAGTTCTCCGCGGACATTGCTGGATCCGGCTTGAAACCATCTTGGATCCAATCGCCCCCTTCCTTGTTCTTAGCCAAATCGCCGATCTGCTGATCGATCCACTTGATCAGACTCGACATCCCCAATAGCAAGGCTTTGCGTTGTAACTCTCGCTCCGGCCGACGTCCGTGCACCAAGGCATCCACGTCCCTATAAGCTTTTTCGCGAAGATTCTTCAGGAAACCCGACTGCAGGGTACCGAGGTCTTTAAATTTAAAATTCGAGGCAATCAACTCATCGAACGAAGTATCGGGGGAGCGATTTAATACGGCCTTATAGTAGCCCTCGAACATCTGCTCCAGATCCTGCGACGGATTATTGCGATCCGCGGGCAAAACCGTAGGCCGTGCTTTTGCTTGGGCCATCGCCTGTAGATCATCATGGCTCAGAACGGGGGTCGGCTTCCCCAACTCGTGGTTTTTCCATTCCATGACTAATCGATCATCGGGAATGGCCGCAATAAGCTGCATCATCTCTTCTGCATGCGCGGCTCTCCCTTGGGCTGCCCTTTGCTCAAAGTGATCGTTCGTCTCGAGCAGGTCAGCCTCTGCCTTGTTCTTCGCGATAAGCCAATCCTCTTTTTGCTTTAGAAGGCTCGGCGGGTATCTCAGAGCATCTTCCAGAAGAGGCAAGACACTCGAAGGTGTATCCTTCGCACGAAGCAGGTGAACTGCGTCCATGAGTTCTTCTTTGGTCACGGCGGCTTGAAGCTTCGTCGCCCCTGCGGGCGTGCTATGCTTCATGGCCTCCTTGATCATTTCTTCAATGCTGTTTCTCAGCTCCCAGCAGGATCCGGAAACCGTGTACCCAATCAGGAAGCTGTGATCGGGGCCACCAAAACATGGAGCCTTCGACCACCGCGGACCATCGTGAGTTTCCCAATAGACCGTACTTACACTTGGCTGCCCGGGCTTTAACCAGGGGTCGAGAAGCCGACGCTGATCGATTTCTCTAATGGCGGCTTGGAGTGCTTCTAGGGCTTTCTTCCCATCCGTAGCGATAAGCCGCGTCCATTCGCTGTCTGCTTTTTCGAGGATTTTTTTGGCCTCCACCACGTTGTAGTAAGAGGTGTGTTTAACGGCCAACCCTTCTACTTTGGCTAAGGAGGCATCCGCACCCGGCCGCCGCTTCCCATAGGATTCGGTCAAAAGCGCCTCTGCCGCCTTTGCTCGTGGCAATACTTGGGAACGCAAGTGGCTTGCGTAAGCTTTCGCCTGCTGCGCCTTATCCCGAAGGACCGCCCGCTGATCCGACGACATCATCATGAGGTAACGGGATCTTTCAGGACCTGCTAATTCCAGCAAGTAGGCCGCTTGGTGGTTATCGCGCAACACCGCTCGCCAATCTCCGGCCTTGGCTAGTCCCTTCTCTTGAATCTCTTTCAGCTTTTTATCCGCCGCTTCAGTGTCTTGAATCTGTCGCTCCTCCTGCGCAGACTTCACCGCGGCTGCACTGTCCTGGAGGTGGTTAAAGGCGCTGCCCCACCCCTCCCATTCGGAGGTGACTTTTCCGGCGAGCGCCTTAGCTTCACCGACGATATTCTGCTTGTTATCAAAATCATCCAGAGCACCCAGAATAGCAGCGCTGTCGCCTTCCAAATTGTGGATTGCCGCTTCCGTGCCTTGTCGCTGAAGCGAGTAACGGGGCAGTTCTAGGTTTAAGTGCGGCAGAGGCATCGTAGGGGCCTTCGCCCGGAGGTCTGTCGTTGGATCGGTCTCCGCAATCGCTTCAATCTCCGGCGGAATGACGAGTTCTGTGGCTTCGCTCACATCCGTACTTCCCTGAGGCTTAATCGTCTTTTTCGATTTATCCACCGGTTTGCCGATAGAAACACGCGTAGAATGCCGTTGCTCCGCAATCTTCTTCCGAAGTTGAATCTGAGCTTGAACCAAGTCCTGAAGCTCCGGGTTCGGTTTCCCCCGGAGCATGATTTCCCCATTGCGGATCTCGCGGTCCAACTCTTCCAACCAGGAGTTCACTCTTTCCAAGGGGGCCGTTTCTACTTCGGATGAAATCCGTTTAAGGCGTTCAGACTGAAGCGCAAGCGGGGTTTTGCCTTGCTTCGGCGCTTGAGCAAGGAGCCCACTCATCTGCTGCTGCCAGTGCTTTAGATCGGCAACAAACCCACTGCCGGCCGGGGCTTCTTTCTTACCCGCCGCAAGCGCAGCCGCCTGTTCCGCGAGAAGATTTTCCAAAACCACCAAGTCTTTGCGCTGGTAGGGCGCCTTTAGATCGTGGCCCTGCTCCTTGAGCTCAGCACAAAGGGACTTCCGTTTGGCTGACTCCAGGTAGAACTTATCGAAGATCTGGCAAACCCGCTCATAGGGCACCTTCGAATCCAGTTTCTCCAAGAGCGCCAGCCCCTGAATCAGGCGATTGTAATTCTCAGAGCGGATCTGTTCCGCCTGCGCACGCCCCACTAGAGGAGGCATTGCATTCAGCTTGAACTCTCCGAGTCGTTCGCTCAAAGCCACAACCGACTTAGGCGATGAGAGAAGTCCTTGAACTTCCTCGACCGGCAGGTAGGGAAGATGGGGGGCGATTTTCTTAAGCGCCGTCCGCTGATCTTCAGACCAGTTTTCGATAGGCACTCCCCCGAAAAGGCCCAGTCGCTGGGCGTCCTGTTTGATCGGAGCTAGAACCTCTTCGTAGAGATCGACATCCTTCTTGGAAGAGAAAGCTGCGAGACGCTTACTCAAACCAGGAATGCCTGCATACTTAGCTGCTAGTTCGTGCGCTTGTGGGAGAGCGCGTTTTTCGCGCATGGCCCCGCCATGAATATTTTGCCAGGCTGTTTCCAAAGTCTGTTGCCCGACATGCCCGTCCAGGAGGCCGCTCAGAACGTAAATCAGATCGCCAAAGTAGTCTGGGTAGTTCGCGCCTTGGTAAATCTTCTCGTGCGCGAGAGCCGCATCGGGGTGCGCTGCAATCGCCTTAGGAATCCATTTCAGCAAGAAGTCTCTCAGTTCCGCCGAAGTGTACGAGCCCTTGCCCTTGGGAAGATCGAGTGGGCAGCGCCAATCAACCGGGGGAGCCTCTCCCAGATGTGCCAAGCACCCAAGCAGACCAGCCGCCACTTCATTTTCTTCTCGTGGCAATCCATTTGCCAAAAGATTGTCTTTGTAGCGGTAGTCGTTCAAGCCGGTCGCGAGCCTTGCTAAGCTTTTTGTGTACTCGCCTTTTCGGGCAATCTGCTTTACCCACGGAGCGTCTGTCACAAGCTTCCGGTAAAGTGCTTCGATCTCTTTTTCCGTTCCGGCATCGCCCAGTTTGGCCAACAAACCCGCAACTTCTTTGGAACCTTGGGTCTCAGGCCGTGATAGCAATTCTGCAAGACGGTTTTTAGGCGCCGCACCGAGTTTGGAGAAACTCAACCGATCGGAGTGAGAAAGCACTTGCCCCTTTCGGTGCAGAGCCCCTTCGTACTCTCGCCATTCTGTTGTTTCGAGCAAAGCAGGGCTCACCGCCTTTTCCGCTTTAGCAGCCGCGATGGCGTATTCCCCGTTGTAGCGCTCTGCTGGGCTTCCAAGCCGAGGGTCTTGAACTCGCAAGGTCGATGGACTCTCTTTTTGCGAGCCAACCAGGTTGTAATCTCGGCGCACCTCATCGATCAAAGCCATTGCTAGTAGCGCAAGATTTTTTCCGGCTTTAGGGTTTTCGGCATTCTGCACGGCCCACTGCCGGAGCTCCGCTAATTGCCCGGAGCTTACGCCTTGAAGCCCTTTTTTCTCTAGAGCTTGAAGTGTGGCTGAGATTTCTGGCGTGAGGAGCTGCTCCTGGCCTGCCCGTAAACGCGTCTGCTGTAGAAACTTTCCATCTTTCCATTGGTAGGGTTGCTGCCAACCGTTTTCCATACGGTCCCCCAGCAGCAAAACTTCTGGGGAAAACTCGTTGAGCGGATCTTTGGAGTGCGCCAGTATCTTGAGCCACTGCTCGCGGTAAAGCCGTGCGAGGTGAAACTCTACCATCGCCCGCGTGCCCTCGGGTCTGGGATAATCGGTGTAATTGCTTGCCTCTTGGTTAAAGCGGACACCAGATGAGTCCAAGAAATCTTTGAAGTCGTCAGTAATAGTCAGGTCGTTAACGCCGGGTTTATAGAGCGCTTTCAAACCGCTCAAAAACATATCCGCATTCCGTTGACTGATAAGAGCCGCATCTTGAGGGCGAGGGTTCGAATACATCGAATCGAAAGATCGACGGTATTTCCCCGACCAGCTGGCAGATTTGTAGCGAGCTTCTAGAGCATCATGAAGGCGATCGGCGTGCGCGGGCATACTGCACGCCAGGAAAAAAAAGACAGACGCTCGCCCGAGGGAATTCACCCACATTAGAACTGCAAGGCGAGTGCCTTTGAGGTTTCGGAGGTAAGTGCGCATTCTTACAAGGACTCTTCGGCATTTTCCTGTCCTAAATGTAATCAAACCGACCACGCGCCTAACGCTTCGCTCCGGACCGCAGAGACCCCACCTAACATCTCGCAAACACTAAACTATCGCAGCGCCACGCCGCAGCACGTCCGCCGAAGGCCGAACGCTCCCTGAATACGTCCAGAAGTTTTTCAAAACTTCCTCCTCCGAGGCGAAAAAACGCTGATAAAATAAGTACTATTCTCGACAAACCGATCCGGGGGCTTCCATGAAACTGAAAATCGCTAGCATCGTCGTTCTAACGCCTTGCTTGTTGCTTGCTCGACAAGGTGGCACTCATAGCGTCATTGGGCGACAAGCGCCAACGGCGACTACGATGCGCTACCAAGAGACAAAAACGGAAGTACAGAAAGCGATTACCGACATTTCAGCTCGCATCACTTCCCCGGCTGAAAAAGCCCAACTAGATGGCTACAGCAAAGCGTTGACCGCTTTAGACGTAAAACTCAGCTCACCCGACGAAACGGTCCGCGCCGGTGCGGTAGCTGAGTACCAAAGAATTTTGAACGAGACGCACAAAATATCGACGGTATACCGCAAAGCGACTACCGGTCAGGACAAAGACACCCCCACCGACACGATTGCTCGGATTGCGACCGAAGCCGCCCGTCTCGCCCCGAAAGACATTACGACTGACGACGCAGTGAAAGTGATTACTGCCGATGGCGGATCGTATGCCAAGAAGACCATGGGCGCCGCACTGAAAGACAGCGCGCTTCTCAAAAGCCTCCCGGCACTGAACGAGGAAGACGCCGCGGAAGTCACCAAGAGCTTACGAGAAATGATGTACTCGATGGAATTGGCGTCGCTCAAGCGCTCGGGAGTTAAACTCCCCGATGATCTTGTGATGCCCAAGACCGGAGGAGAAGCCGCCGCTCTCGAAAAAGCGCTCAAATCCCTCTTGGCTACTGCGCCCGTCGATATGCAGCGGTTGAGGAATTTAGTGACTACGGTGCGCACGGGCCGATTCGCCGCAGTCGAAGATGAGTATGCCCGCAAGACTCAAATGGACTTCGCGCAGAAGCTCGCCGCCGATGCAGCCCGCTTGGGTGGCAGCAAAGACAAAGCCGCTCAAGACTCGCTGAAGTCTGCAGTGACAGCTTGGGCACTGAGACTTCCGGACAATTCTGCAACGCCCCCCGTAGAATCCGAAGTCCGCCGCGTGGCCGATAAGGTCATGAATGCGGAACAAGAAGCGTTTCGTAAATTCGCAGGCGATCCGGAAACACTCGCTGCCTTGAAATTCCTGGGGACAGACGTGTTCCGCTCATCGGAAAACTTGCTGATGGCCGAAATGAAGGCTGACGTCATCGCAAATGCCGTAAAATCCGGGAATGCTGCGGTACTCAAAGGTTTAGCCAACTTGAACGCGGTCGCTAGCTTAAGCCTCAAAAAAGCGACAGAAAAAGACGGACGCGCCCCGACTAAGCTGGAACAGAAAGAAGCCTTCGACGCGATGGCCAACTTCTTCATGACCCAGCTCGCAGCTCAGGACGCGCCTAAAGACGTTCAGGATGCTTTCGCCAAAATCCACACGCTCTTGGCACCGGATCAGCTACAGGCCTTGGATCGCAATCTGGATCCGAGCAACCCTACGCACGCGAAGATTCTCGATTTCTTGAAGCAGGAGATCGACACAGAGGAATATGGCCGCATTAGCCGTCGCCAGCTGTATATGGCTACCCTGTGCAAATGCACAGGCCAGGGACAGAATGCCAATGGCCAGTGCGAGATCCCGAAGAAGAAAAAAGCCTAAGGCCTAGGCGAGTGTTTCTTGAAGGGCGGCTCTTAGCCGCCCTTTTTTTTTGCGTTCAAACTCCGCCCAAGATCAGGCTTCCACCCAAGAGCGAAAAGCGCTTTTGCAGCCAACGACGCAGGCGCCGCAAAAATCTGCAGGATGTTGTCACCCAACGCCGGCTTGCGCCCCTCTACCCCGTGGCCAATGAACTGCAACACCCACGCGCCAATAAACAGCGCCCATTGGATCCAATACGGATAGCCACTCGCGTCCATCCACCAAACACCCCACCAAGCGAGCCCCAACAGAGGCCCAAGAAAAAGCCCCAGCTGCCAGTCCAAAAGAAAGTAATACAGAATCATCCCCAACGCGCCGACACCGCCAAAGGTCGGGCCTAGGACGCCATAAGTACTAAATACAATGATCGGCGTACCAATCACGTGCACGGCCTGGTTTGTCGGGTTTTGGTGGTAGTGGGCGTAGTCGCGCAGGACCGATTCGAGGTTCTTCATACCTCGAATACTCTCACTTTATTTAATCGGCGTAATTAAACTTCACGACGATGTTTTGTGCGGTGTAGCTGCAGAAGAGATTGGAAAAACGGAATTTCCGAACTGCGGTGTCGGCCGTGTAAAACTGCGTATTGATGGGCGCAGAACCCAAGTACACCGCCAAACCCGTCGCCCCCGAAATATCCCCCTCAGGGAATACTGCCGTGAGTTCGGACGACGTGGTCGTCGTACACGAAGGGATCGGGCATGTGCCCGTAACCACGATGGGCGAACCATCCGCAATCGTCCAAGTGCAGGTCAAAGACTTTGGCGAAGCCGCTGGTGGCGGAGGGGTCACATCGTCGTCATCGTCGTTTGAATTCTGGCCCGTGTTGGACGGCTTCCAGTTGAAAAGATCGTTGTAGGCGTCGCCACTCGACTGCTGTTGGTTATTGTTCCCACCCTGCGTGTCCGTGCTCGACGGCTGCCGTAAGCCAAAACACCCCGAAAGGCCGAAGGCCAACAGGACCGCCGTTAGAGAGAACCAAGCTGAATGTGTCTTAGGTTTAGGCATTTGCTCCTTTCTAATGCAACGGCCGCACCAAAAACCCAGGCACGAAAATGCGCTAAGTCCGCAGGAGAACTGCCAAAACCACAGGCAGCTAAACACCTATGCCTCAGGCAAGCTATTGAAATATTTATCCAATACTAAGAACGGGGATTTCGCCCACCGGCTGGGCACAGCCTAGAGCTTAGGCAGCTCTTAGGGGTTACGGACTTTCTTTCCGGGGCGGGTCACTATTTCAGTGCCGCCCGACGCAGGAGAGGAAAACTGGCGCGTGTCATAGGCTATCGGCATTGCCGCGCGCTCTCTTTCGAGCCTTGCATTCAACCGCGCGATGCCCGGGCTGTTTCTCTTGAGCAGACCGATTTCTCTTTCGATGCCCGCGATTTCGTCCATCTGCTTGCGCATTTCCTCTCGGAGTTTCCCGGAGTTTGCAGCAATCCAATCCTGGCGATCTAAGAATTCATCAGTCGCGTTCCGCTCTTCGGCCGTCCGCTTTTGCCATTCATCTACCGACTGAAACATGCTGGCATAGGGGCGCTGCGGGCTGTTGGCTTCGAGAATCTGCCACGCGCGAATATTCTCGAGCAGCTTAGTAACCTTTTCATTGCCCTCGGCCATGAGGGCATTGATCCGCGCTCCGGTTTCTTGCTCGCCCGTCGTGCCATTCAAAGGAACAACAAACTTATGGATGCCGAACTTACCCACCCAGTCTTCTTTGCGGGGGTAATAAGAGAGCTCGAACTGCCGCTCCGCTTGCGTGCGGACTCGGGCGACGTAAGGCATTCCGTTGCCGTGCATCCCCTCAGCCGAAGCAAATGTGATGTAGAAAATCCAGAGCCACATCCCCTCAAACAATGCACAGGGTGTTCCATGGCTTAGGCTGGAAAATCGGGCCGTTTACCCGAGGAATACGGCTACGGAATGGTTAGGGTGTGCCCTACCCGCAGCACTTCTTGAATTTCTTACCGCTACCGCACGAACACGGGTCATTGCGCCCGATCTTGGGCTCTGCACGTACCACGGGTTCTTGTGGCTCGTGGTGGTGGTGCCCCTCGCCCTCGCGGTGCGTGTGGGATTCGCCGTCCACAAAGAGCCACTGGCCCGTCTTGTCTTTGCGGAACTGCGCGACTTCGTGGTGTTCGATGCCTTGGCCATCAAAAGCATAAGTCGCGGTAAATTCGACTTCGCCCTCTTCATCGCCCGCCTTACCGGCCTCCGTACGCAGAACTTCGAGACCTTTCCACGTGGCTTCTTCGGCCCACTTCTTTGTGCCCGCGGCATCGAACCCTTTGCGGGATTCGGGAGCGAGGGTCTTTTTGATGTACTCGAGATCCGCCTTAGTAAAGGCAGTGTAACGAGAACGCATCAATTGCTCGGCCGTCTCCGGAAGGGCTGCTCCCTCCAAAAACGGTCCACAGCATTTTTCATAAGCAGAAGGTTGGCCGCAGGCGCATTTCATAGGCTACTCGGTGCGTTTGATGATGTGGTAACCGAACTGGGTCCGGACCAGGCCTGAAGTCTCGCCCACATTCAAAGCGAACGCGGCTTCTTCGAAGGGTTTTACCATCTGGCCCCGGCTAAACTCACCCAGGTCCCCGCCCTCTTCGCCGGACGGGCATTTCGAAAACGCCTTGGCTAACGACTCGAAAGTGCAGCCTTCGGACAGCTTTTTGAGGACATCTTCGCCCTCGTATTCCTTTTCCACCAAGATATGGCTAGCGGTAATAGTGGCCATGGGCCCCTCCTAAAGCCCGGCAGTGTAGGGGCTGACTGAGAGTATTTCAAGTGGGCGTGAAGACGGCTAGGATGGCCCCCTAAATGGACCGGTTTAAGCACCTCGGGGTGGAATTCCCCTACTTCGTAGCCCCTATGGTGGGCATCAGCCACGTCGCCTTCCGCGAATTGGTTCGCTTTTACACGCCCAAAAACCTCCAGCCGCTCGTTTTCACCGAAATGATCTCGGGCAAGCGCCTGCCCCACGAGCAACTGCAGGAGGCCGAGCACCTACGGACTAGCGTCGGGGAGGATGGGCTCATCCCCCAGCTGCTTTGCAATGAGGAAGACCACATCGCGCGCTCCATCCGCAAACTCCAGCCGCTTTCGCCCTGGGGCATCGATATCAACATGGGCTGTCCCGTTACCCAGACTTTGAAACACAACTGGGGCGTGCAGCTAATGCACAATAAAGACCGCGCCGCACACGTCGTCTCGCTAGCGAAGAAATACACGCACCGGCCCGTGAGCGTAAAACTACGGGCATCCTTAGGGCGGCAATTCGATGCCGATTACTTACTGAGTTTCACCGAGGCGCTGGAAAATGCGGGCGCCGATTGGCTCACCATCCACTGCCGCACGCAGGAGCAAGGCCACCATGGTTACGCCAACTGGAATATGGTGGAAGCTGTCGCGCGCGCGCGGAAGATTCCCACGGTTGCTAATGGGGACATCCACACCTGGGAAGATGCTCTGCACGTGAAGAACC
>JAIEOG010000056.1 GCA_019750655.1 bacterium | reverse complement strand
GTTTGGATATGGTAGTACGTCGAACCGCTTAACGTGAATGAATACGTAACAATTCCTTCAATGCCTTCAACGGTTTTCTTGCCATACATTTGGACGATGTAGTGCAGGCAATCGGTGAAGCGTCTCGCGTTGTCGGAAGAACGCAGAACGCGGATCCAGCCATTCGCACGGCCTAAGCGCCGTTCCGCGAGTTCCAGGGAGTGTTTGAAAAGGTTCTTAACGAGATAGGGAGCTTCTTTATCCAGACGCATGATTTCCATTGGCCCCATTTCGACGGCGACTACTTGCTCCTCGGCGACGGCAGTGAAGGCGCGCGGGTACGGGTTCTCATTCAGGATAATCCGTTCGCCCAAGAAGTCCCCGGCCCCGACAAGTGCTGCCGTGTAAGGCTGGCCATCTTCGCCATTCGCCACGAGCCGCACGGTCCCTTGGTGAATGAGGAACATGCTCTGGCCCATCTCCCCTTGGGTAAAAAGCACCTGTTGCGGCGCATATTCCCTGCGGCATTTTTCTAAGAGCGGGTGATCCAGGAAGCGGCTGATGTCCATCCCTTTATCCTATAAGTGGTTGAGCCTGCTTCCAATAGAATAGCGCGTTTGACTAAGCACAGCATAAACGCTACCCCCAACGGCGGCCTTAAGAAGGATGGGAACGTGATTCGGAACTGCCATATTGCCCTCGTTTTTGCCTTAGCTCTGCGCACTCTGGAGGCCGCGCCTGCGCCGGCGATCGATCCGGATTTTGAATTCTACGAAGGCGGATCCGCAGCCGCCGAAGCGGAACTCCGCAGCAAAGTGATCGACAAGTTTCGTCTCATCCAAGCAGGCATCCAAGCGCAGACGGGCAAAATGCTCCGTGACACGCACACGACGGGCGTTTGCTTGGCTGGGAAGTTTGAATTCTACGAGCGCACCGAGGATTTCTTAAAAGCCGGAACGTTCGGCAAGGCGCGCACGATTTCTGTGCCGCACATGCGCTTCGCCGACGCAAACAGCGGTGTGCAATCCAACCGCGTTCCTGACGTCCGCGCGGTTTCCTTCTGGCTCGATCTCGACGGGCAGCGCCAAGACTTCTCGATGAACAACGACCCGATTTTTACCTTCGGCAGCCAAACAGATTTCGATAACTTCTTAGCGTTTTCCATTATGCTGAAGCAGATCAAGGCTTCGGGCGCTTCGAAAGCCAAAGTCGCTGAAGAAGTGGCGAAGCTCTTGGCCGCCAACTCCAAGCTCAAAGCCAAGTTTGATCATCTAAAAGACGAAGTCGTTCTACTCACCGGTAAAGAAACCCACCACCGTCCCACGGGCGGAGACCTCGTGCACTCCGTGGCAAAGACTCTAGCCATCGGGAAATCCCAACAGAACAAAGATGTTTTTAGCTACATCACCGAGAACTACGGCTCCGGTGCAGCATTCAAATTCGGCAAGGGACATGCTGCGAAGTTTCTCCTCGTTCGCTGCGCGGATGCACCGACAACTAAAGGACCTAGCGCGTGCGAAAGCCCCGCGCCCGTGCGCCAAAAAGCTCCTAAGGACGCGCCGGAGGACTTTTTAGTCCGGCGTCTCAAAGACACTGTGAACCAGAAAACCGACGAGTTCTGCTTCGAGCTAAAAGTGCAGATCCTCGACGCCGAAACGATGCGCGATAACTTTGGCAAGAAGCACACCGCGCAAGAGTGGGTTGAAGACGCCACGCTGAACTGGAATGGACCGGCTCTTAAGAAACTCGACAAACTCGGTCTTTTTGCGGATCACAGTGCCAAGTGCTATTCGTTGGGCCGCTTGACTGCCGTCGCAAACTCTTTCAAGTCTGCAACGGAGTGCGATGATCCTAAGAACGCATTTGATGTGAACACCCACAGCCACGCGGATCTAAAGCCGCTGGGCAATATCAACCGCGCCCGTCGCTATGCCGAACGCCAAAGCGCGCAGCTACGCCGCCATAGCCCGAACGTAACGCCCGCGCCAGTAAGCGCTGTGCAGAAAACACAGGCTATCGAACAAGGCTGGGACAACACGGCTCGCGATGAGTTCTGGTACACGCCGCAAGGTTCGTTCGTCATCCCGTATAAGTGGTTCCTGGCGCTGAAGGACGCCGAGACGGGGAGACCTGTGAAAGACGTCTTGGAAAAAGACGGTCTTATCCCCATGCCCAAGTCGGCACTCAATCCGGATGCCTTGCCCATTGGACTCACCATCGAGCCCGAACCGAAAGCGGGATTCGCGGCGCTTCAGGGCAAGGGCGATTGGTTGGGCGTTACCTGCGCGGCTTGCCACGTTGGCGCTGTTTCGCTCAATGGCACCCGTTATGTCTTAGATGGTGCGCCGTCGAAGGCTGACATCCAAAGCTTCTCGATGCGTTTGGAAAAAGCGCTGGATAAGACGCTCGCGAGCGACAGCGCCTTTAAGTCTTTCACGCAAGATCTCGCTGCTAAACCGACGCAAGCTCAAGTCAAAGAAGTGCGTGAACGCTTGGCGGCTCGTAATACGCGGTCGTTCTTCCATGGCGTGAACCGCGAGAAGGGGCTTATCAATGCAGGCCCAGGCCGTACGGATGCTTTTGCTGTGATCTTAAACGAAGTCGCTTCGCGCGCTTTGGGCCAGCCTGGCAATGCGCATGAAGGCACAGCGCCTGTGAGCTTTCCCAAACTCTGGGGTGCTCCGTTCCTGAAATGGGTGCAATACAGTGGTTTGAGCAACAATGCCTTCACGCGCAATACCGGCGAAGTCCTGGGCGTGTTTGGAGACGTGAACCTAGACCCGGCTTCCGAACATTTTCTCCAGACCACAGCGCGGCTGGCGAACCTCCAAAAGCTCGAAGAGCACATGCGCAATCTGCAGCCGCCAAAGTATGAAAGCGTTTTCGGCGCTTTCACGGCCGATCAGAAAAAGAGCATCGCGCGCGGCAGTGAAGTGTTTCACAAAGTGGCCAATTGCTATAAGTGCCACGGCGATGAACAGCCACACACACTGGGTAAGTTCCAGAACGTGACGTTGTTGCCCGCCGGGGAGTTCCAGCCAGACTACACGCGTAACCGTGTCTTCGCAGGCACGGATCCGCTGTACTTCATCAACTTGAAGAAAAACTGGTTGGCCGTAAATCCGGGAAGCCTCAAAGGCACGTCCGTCATTGGCGCTTTCTTGAAAAAGAACCCGGAAGTTCTGACTAAGCTGCGTTTTGCCGACGATAAAGTGGTGAATGGCAAAGTGCAGCGCGGGCCTTTCGGTAAGTCTTTCCTCGCAAGCCTGACGGGTGAGAAGGCGTTTGGCGAATCGGCCAACGCAGTTCAAATGCTGGCCCAGGTCACGCTCGCTATCGGTCTTAAATACATGGTCGATAACGACATCAAGATGGACGCCAACGATCCCGTTTATCAAAAACTCACCGGCGGTGCAGTGCCTGGCACTCAGCCAACGGCAGGCGTTTTTAAAACGGGCCCGCTCACGGGCGTCTGGGCCACGGCGCCGTACCTGCATAATGGTTCTGTGCGTACGCTACGCGACATGCTCGTTCCCGCTGCGGAACGCGAAGCTGCGTTCTATATCGGTGGCGATGATTATGATCAGAAGAACGGCGGGTTCGTGAGCAGCGGCTCGCACTTGTTCTTTGCAAACCGCATGGGCGATACGAACTCAGGCCACTTCGCATTCTCTGGAGCGGCATCGCTCACGGACGATCAGAAGGACGACTTGTTGATGTACTTGAAGTCTCTGTAGCTATTCAGAGACTTCGATCCATTTCCAAAGTGTCATCTCGTGCACGGCGCCCTTGGTGAGCCGGAAATCGAGGATGACCGTCCCGTATTCCTTGAGCGGGCTTTTGGTCGCGGAGGGGGCGGCGTTCTCGAATTTGTAGAGTACGCGCATATCATCTTCGCAGGACGGTGCGCCTAAGAGTTTCTTCACTGAGTCACTGGTCATTCCAAGTTTCAATTCATCTGCCAGGACGGTCTTAGAATCAAACTTCGGAGAAACGACACAGTTTTTCGGTGTCTTGGAACCTTTGGAAAAAACTTCCAATAGGACGATGGTTTCATCTAGTCCCGACTTTGAAAATCGCAGTGTGGGGGCGCCGTCCTTGCCGGTAAAGCAGGCGCGGTAACCTTCGTGATCGCCACGAGGTTTCACAGTGGCCCAATTCCCTTTGATCCCCAGAGCGCTATCCACTTCCGCCACCGTGCTTTTCGCGAGTTGAACGCCTAGGAACGAAGTCAGTTTCAAGGCCGCTTCCCACCGGGCCAGATCCTGGATCGCCGGCGAGTGTTCTCCTTTGGGATCGAATGGATTTTTGCACTTGGCGCTCACGCCCATCGAAAAAAGCAGGGGGATCAGCCAGATTCCGAGAGGGCGGTATTTCATCTAACCAACCCTGTTGCCTTGTAAACGGCATCGAGAGTGCTTTGCGCCCGCGCCTGGGCTCTTTCGCGGCCAGACTTCATCAGCTGGTCGAGGTGATCTTTATGCTTCATCAGGTCCTGGTACTTCTCTCGGACCGGTTTGAGCTTTTGGATGAGGAGTTCCGCTAAGTCGACTTTCAGGTGACCATACATCTTGCCCTGGTACTGGGCTTCCAATTCCGCAAAAGTCTTTCCGGAAAGCACGGAATAGATGGTGAGCAGGTTTGAAACGCCGGCCTTTTTTTCGGGATCATATTTGATCGCTGTATCGAGATCAGTGGTGGCGGCTTTGATCTTTTTCTCGATGCTCTTTTCGTCTTCGATAACAAAAACCGTGTTTTTGGTATTGTCGTCGGACTTCGACATCTTTTTGTCGGGTTCCTGTAGCGACATAATGCGTGCGCCGACTTTTGGGATAAACGGCTCTGGCATCCTTAGGATGCCCTTTCCATACCGGTTCTCAAAAAACCCGACGAGGTCGCGGCAAAGCTCGATGTGTTGTTTCTGATCCTCACCGACGGGAACCATGTCCGCTTGGTAGAGCAGGATATCGGCGGCCATCAGGGAAGGGTACGTAAAAAGCCCCACATTGATGTTCTTCGTCTTGTCCGATTTGTCCTTGAACTGCGTCATGCGGTTCAACTGGCCCATGGGGGTGAGGCACATCAGGATCCACGCGAGTTCCGCGTGTTCATGAACCTGCGACTGCAAAAAGATCGTATTTTTCTGCGGGTCCAAGCCCAGAGCAATGTATTGCGCAAAAAAGCTATAAGTCCGTTCCCGAAGTTTAGTGGGATCTTGCTCCACGGTGAGGGCGTGTAAGTCAGCTAGGAAGTAAAAACAATCGTACTGGTTTTGCAGCTGCGCCCAGTTATGGACGGCGCCGATATAGTTTCCCAGGGTGAGGTCACCCGTAACCGTGCTTCCGCTTAGGATGGTTTTTTTCACCCTTAGAGATCACCACAATCGCAACTTATTGAAAATGCTTATTTATAACAGCCAGGGCTCTTTTGTGCGGGGAGTTTCATAATTGCTCAACAGTCGTTCCCTAAAATAGGTCTTTCTGCTGTCCGTTGGGGGTCTAGTGAAAAGCCAGTTCAAGTCGATTTTCCTATCCACCATAGCTCTGTGTTCTCTGGCGGCTTGTATGCAGTTTAACAAGCAAGCCACGAGCGATGATTACACTTTGCCGCCCCCGCCTTTCGCGTTTGCCAAATTAGTGCTTCCCCAGGCGGAAGATGCTGAGATTTTCGCTGCGGGCACGGTTTTGTCCGTGGTCTATGACGCCGCCTGTTTATCGCGCCGGAAAAGCGACGGGCATTTTTTAGATGGGTACGGCTTAAGCAAAGAATTTAATCCTGAAGCTAAGATCACGGAGCGCAGTGCCTCGATCACCCTAAAATCCAGTGTCGGAATCGATGACTTGCGGGAGCAGGTAGAGCAAGACGAGTGCCTTATTGGTCTCACGCATGATCGAAAGGTGACTATGTCATCGGCTCCCAACGATCCTGCGGGTGCCGCCCGGTGGATCGAGACGGCGGATTTCTTTCGAGAGAAATTAACAGGCCAGCGCGTAAAAGTGGCGTTGATCGACTCCGGATTCGACCCTTCCGCAACCGGTTTTGCTCCTGAAGACATCGGCGTAGTCCGTGGGGATGACACCACGGGACACGGGACGCAGGTTGCGAGCGTTTTAGCTGGGCAATCGACTGCTTCTCTCGGGCTGGTTAAAGGGATCGCGACACTTTACCCAATCAAAGCCATAGAGAATACCGTGGGTCTGGCGAATGCTATCGCTCAAGCGACTAACGATGGCGCAGATGTGGTGAATATGAGTGTTTCGGCCATGGGCGACGGCTGCGACCCTCTGGTGGGCCAGGCGATTTTCCGAGCGATTGAGAAGGGTGTTTTCTTTACTCTCTCTGCGGGCAATGGGGAAAAAGACCCCGCAGGCGTGAGTGTTGGGTTACCACTATATCCAGGCTCCGATGATGGACCGAAGGATCGTCGCCAAACATTTGTTCCCGCTTGTTGGGGGCGTTACTTCAAGGGTGCGTTGACCGTCGGAGCGCTACAAACAGGGACTTCCAGTCTCGCCTTGTTTTCCAATTTCGGCGATTCAGTAGAGATCGTCGCGCCAGGAACGCTCATTCCGGTGATGGGTTTGGGGGGCGCTGCCTCCTTTGATAGTGGGACGTCGTTTGCAGCGCCGCAAGTGGCCGCAGCTGCCGCTTTGGTTATTGCCTACCACAAGAAAAACGGCTGGGATTATTCCCCCTGGTTGGTGGAAGATATTTTGCTTAACAGCGCAGCCAAGACGCAATCTCTTGCCTGGGCGAATCGTTTTTCTTTTGAAGGTAACACGCTGGATTTTGCAAGCTTGTCCGAGCGTTTGACCTACTTAGAGTCGTTGAGTGCCGATGGCCGGCGCCGCGAACCCAGCTTCAACCCGCGTGAGGGGCAGGGCTGGAAGCCTAATGAGAATTTGGCAAAAGTAGACCGCGTCGTTGTCACCGCTAGCCCCTCTTCTATTGTGCGTCCGGGAGATCTGATTCAGCTCACCGCCACGATTTATAAAAAAGATGGCCAATCAGTCGATGTCACCAATGCAGTTGATTGGACCACCCAGGACGCGAATCTCTTTGCGCCGCTCGGTGGCGGTAAGTTCCAAGCAGGGGCATGGCCTGAACAATTAGGGCGTACCAATCCCGAGATCCAATCTATCTCAAATGTTTTTGTGGCCCATTATATTGAGAAAACGCCCGAACCCCGCGCTTTCCAGGGGGTCCTTACGGGAGCGATGACGCGAGTTTCTGGAGAAGTATTCGATCGCCTAGTACTCGGATCCGACGGCGGAGATACGGATGCCGGTAAAGCTGTCAATGTGGTTTGGGGCAAACGCGATGTGCAGTTCAGCGCGCAGGCGTTATTCATTTACTACGACAAAAACGGTAAAAAACAACAAATCAAAAAAGACGTTTCGACCGATGCCGTTTGGCAGTCGAGCAACCCCCAAGAATTCGCATCGACTCTCGCCAAGGGTGTCTATTCTACGACGGAAGCTCTCGGTGGCAGCACTTACCAACTGACCATCCAGTTTAACGGCAAGAGCTTCACCTGGGATATTAAAGTATCTACTGTTCCTTTAGCGCGTTTCTTTGTCCAAAATCCACTCGGCGCCAATATCTACCAAGGCCAGAAGATCATGGTCTCTGCCAATGCGCAGAAGGTTAACCAGCTGAGTGTGGATTATCTGTTGATAGCCAGCAAGTGGTACTTAGACGATAAACTCATTGCTACCAATCCAGAGCGGACGACTTATGTAGAAATCGATTCCACCCCTCTAGCTATCGGCACACATAAAATCCGCGCCGAGGCTGTTTATAAGGGCGATGGTGTAAAAAACCTATCGGACGAGATAACAGTCAGCGTTGATAAAAAGATCGAGCGTCTGGAAGTCGTTGTCCAAGACAGCATTCTCAAGACCACTGAGAAAACGATCTTCAATGCACGGGCTATCTATTTAGGAAACGCATACGAAGTCATAACTGCCAAAGCAGTTTGGACGACAAGCGATCCCGTCGCTCTACCGATTGATAGCGGCGGTATCGTCTACCCGACGCCAGAATCTGCCTACCGCTCCTTTCAAGTTTATGCCGCCTTTGGAGGCATGACGGCTTCCGCTACAGTGAATGTCGTTCCGCTCTCCACGGTTACGGGATCGTCTTCTAAGTTAGCGCGGATAGAGGTATTGCCACCCTCTTTTCAGCCTCAGGGCTTTGTAATGGGGGAAGTCCCTTATCTGCAAAACGGCGGCTATCTGCGCGTGCGCGCGGTATATCAAGATGGTCTGATCCGAGATGTTACCCAAGCCGTAAGCTGCAGTTCTGATGCGCCCACGATTGCAAGCTGCGCGAATATTTCGAATGGACCGTTAGTCGAATCTTTATGTGCTGGTATTGCAGGCCAGACAGCTCCCATTCGTTTTACTTACAACGACGGGAACACCACGGGTGGCACTGCCACTGCTATTGTGAACTTCAAAATCACCAAAACCACATATAAGGCTCCCGCGGAAGGGGAGCTTATCCAGTCCTTCACTGGTGGGCCAGTGATGGCGAACTCCAAAGTGAATAAAGGCGATTACATGACCTTTAGATCGGGAGGGTGCATCGTTTCGATCTCGACTCCGGATTCAGGATTCAATGCGGGAATCCAACAAGCCCAGAAGTACCCTCAAAGATGGGACTATGTACATACCGAGAATGCGAAAATCGCAACCCACACAGTTACAATCCGCAGCGCTTTCAATGGCGATGGCACTCAAAAAACCTACACCGAAACAGGTGTAGTCACCTTCGCGGAGAAGGATAACAGCATTAGCCGTATTAAGATCGATCAGTGGCCCACCCCGGTGGGGCAGCCTCACTCAGCCTTTGGTGGTGTATTGGTGCTCCCGGCTAAAGTGTATGGTTACAACAAAGCCGGTGAAATGATCCAAGATTGGATGTTCGTCGATCCAAAACTTTCCACCACAATCAAAAAGTCCGGTGCCGCCGTTAGCATGCCCGGCATGAGTCCCTACTACTTGTATTCTGGCACTCCCGGGCAGATTTACAGTTTCACGAAAACCGAACCGACCTCCAAGGCATCCGATACAGCAGATATTCAAATGATCGCGTTTCCGACTTTTTCAGCGGGGCCGGATGATACAGCGCTGCCTCCGCAAACAGCGTTTCCCATTCCGGTGGAACGTGAGGCTTACTGCACCCAACCCCGAGTGTCGGCCGCGTATAAAGCAGGGGGCTCAGGAACGGCCACAGATCCGTATTTGATTTGCTCAGCCGATCAGTTGATGAGCGTGCACTTGCTAGCGATGGATGAGGCGTTACCCGACGTACCTGTTTATGTGCGTCTGATGCGGAACATTGATTTCACCAGCCGTCCTATCCACCGCAGCCTATTTTCTCCCACGGAAGATGAGCAGAGTGCACATAAGTACCCATGGCTCTACTATCAGTTCGATGGCAATGGCTACGAAATCCAGAACATCGTTTATATAGATGCGGAAGCCCCGTGTGTGTCGGTCTTTGGAGACGCCGTAACAGATGTCAAGAATCTGGGCTTGAGGAATCCCACCATTAGAGCTAAGGCGGGAGGGGCTTTCTTTTGCAATCTCCAAGCAAATTCGTCCTTGAAAGAAAGCTACGTGGTCGGTGGTCAAGTTTGGGTGGCGGCTTCTGGGGGCGTGGTTGCCAGCTCCAATATGGGCACTATTTCCAGAGTTGCTGTGCAAGGCACTCAGATGCGTAGTGAAATAGGGACTTTCGGCGGATTAGCCGGGATGATGGTCTCAGGCAAAATTGAAAACAGCTATGTGCAAGGCAAAATCCTCGCTGTGGGTGCCGGGCAACAAGGCCTGGTGGGAGGCGTTATCGCCTTTCAGCTGGGAGGCATTATTAAAAACACGCGTTTCATCGGAGATATTATCGCATCGGGATCTAGGATCGGCGGGATTGTAGGCCAGCGATATGCCGGTCAATTAGTCCGAGTGGTTTCTCAAGGGAATATCACAGCCCAAGGGGGCAGCGTCGGCGGCATTGTCGGTGAAAACTATATCGACTACCGAAATACCGACGAGATAAAACCCGTGATCGCTAACGCCACTTCCGCGATGAACATCGTGGCTGGTAATGGCCAAGGCGTTCAGTTAGACACCGGAAACTTTTTCACTGCAGGGGCTTCCGATGTGGGGGGCATCGTGGGACATGGCGATGCCTGGATCCAAGACTGCCTAGTGCGCGGCACGATCAAAGGCATTAGTGCCGTGGGTGGGCTCGCGGGCAGTCTAAATGGTGGTGGTGACTTTGGTGGGCCTCGCCACCGTTTCTTGCGTAATCAAGTCGAGGCCACTGTTTCGGCCTCGGAAGATCGTGTGGGAACGATCGCAGGCGACGCTGGCGGTTTCAATCTTGTCCCCGGCGACACGTATCCCATCGACCACATCTACGAATCCAACACCTGGCTCAAATCGAAAAGCCCCAACGCAGCTGCGATCGGGAAGTTTCGCCTGAATGGCCAGGTACTAACGCTCACTACGCGTCCTGGGATTACTGTAAAATAGCTACGCCCTAGGTTTGTCTAGTGTGAGTCCTTGGCCTGAGTACTCTCGGATGGAAGACGGCAGGTATTGGATCGCTCCCGTCCTTTTGTCTATCCGGAATGTATCGCGGTTGAGAGACATCGAGTGAATCTGGTCGCTCAATGCCTGTGAGAAGATTGCCGAGCGGTTGAGGATCTGCACTTCCCAATAACCCCCCGCATCGCGGATTTCAGAACGCACGCGTGCTGTCCCACCCATAGACTCGTGGTCGAAGAACCACTTTTCCTCGATAGAAGCCAGTAGCTCCGCGGGGCTTAAAGTGGGGGCCCGGACGCGGCCGATGTTTTGCCATCGGTGTGCGGTGCTATCCATCCAATACGACCACTCGATCCAATCGCATTTAGAAAGGCGTCTTTCCCACGTGTCATCTCTACCTTCAAACCGGATTTTGAGAGCAAAGTGTCGGGGCGTTTGGGCCATTTCATCCAATGCGTAATGGATTTTCGCTCCCTTTTCCTTCACCTGATCCGTGAGGGATTTTTCAAACAGCCTTTGGGCTTCCTCGGTATTGCGCGCGCAAACCGGTTTTAGATAATCTCCGTGAAAAACAGAGCCCTGATTTTCGTAATAAATCAGGGAGCTATTTCCAGGGGTGGACAAGCTCGGGAGGCTCGCCAACGTTCTCGCATCCATCGAGGGAGTAGCCGCAAAACGTGTGGGGACGCGAAACGCTGGTGGAGCGACTGGCATGGGCTGCGCTACCGGCGCCGGCTGCGCGGCTAGGCCCCGCATGCTCACCAATCTAGGAATGCTTGGACCTCTGCGCCGCAAGGGTTGAGGGGGCAGTTTCGGGCTCGATTCGGCATGGGCTGTGGGCGCAGCATTCGCCGAGGGCTCCCGCCGAGGCATTTGCCGCCGGCGCCACCAGAAGGCATCCGCCTGGTTCGACAAAAGCGAAAGGATCAAAACCCCTAAAACTAGCCTGCCCCGTGACATCCCCATGGGGGGAAGAATTGCAAAAGGGCCGCCGCACGCCCCAGCCTGAAAACGCCCTGTATTCTCGTGGGGTACGTCTAAGCTTTAGCCTTGCGCCTAGTTAGGTCTATCGCCAGAAGCCCGCAGGAGCATTTCCGACTCCGTGAGCCACTGCAGCGCCTCTTCGTAGCTTTCAAACCCTCGAATATCCATCCCATGGGTTTTCGCGATAGACTCGAGGAACTTCACTTCATCAAAATGAGGCCGGCGTAGGTAGAGCAGGGCGACGCGGTTGAAATAACCAAGGCCCGTCCGGGCCACTACATCTACGAGCTTATGGATATCTCCGGGCCCCAGGGAGGGAGGCCGCTTTCGCATATCCACCAGGACGTTTTGCTTCGGGTTTTGCTTCCACTCGTCGACTAGGTTTTTCAAGTTTCCGAGGCACTCGTCAATATTCACAGCGCCCTGGCCTTGGGCCTTGAGGAATTCGCCAATGCAAACGCGGTAAATTTCCTGATTCATGAGCCGATCCCTAGCATGTCCACCTATTGGGAGTTCTGAGCGAGTGGGAAGGTTTTATGGCGTAGGCAGGGAGGCGTACTGAGGGTTGGCCTTAACGAAGTCTTCCCAGAAGACTTTTTGAAAAACTTCGGAGGGGCTGGAAAGTGCTAGGTAGTCCAGGTCGGCGTGGATCATGGGCTTGAGGCCAAAGTGTCGTAGGATGGTGTTTACCTGGGCCATGAAGAGAGAGTTATTGATCCCTGCAAACGGCATCCAATTGATATTGGCGTAATAGGAAACCGCCAAAGCTTTACACAACTCCGTTGGGTCTTTTTGAATTTCATTCCGGTTTTTGGACTTGAACGCGATAACCTTCCTCATCGCATCGGCTGATGCCTTTTGGTAGAGCAGGAAATGGCTGGTGAACGGCGCCGGCTTATGGAATATGGCGCCAGGCCCAGTGCCGATAATTATCGCTTCTACTTCTTCCCGGGGTGTGATGCCGGGAATGTTTTGCGGCACACTCGTCGCCGGAACATACCCATGCTTTGCAAGCCGAGCATACTGTTCTGGTTTTAGGGTGAATTCGTCGGCATTAAACTGTTTCTCGGCAGGTGGAATCTCACTGCGAAAAACTCCGGGTCTGACAGAATCGCTATAGTAGGGATAGTCCGGATTGGGGTTGAAATACCGCTTGGTCCCATCAGCCCCCACACAGCTGATCTTGTGTTGCTCTTTGATGATCGCAGGGTAGTTCAGGGACGGATCGGGTTCTAAAAACCAATCGTAGAATCGGTTCGCCGCCACTGCTTGGTTCTCAAGATAGTGAGGGCTCACGGGTTGCATCGCGCCGAAGCTTGAACCGCAAGCATCCTCAGGGCGAGCCACATGCAGCTTGATGGCGCGATCGCTGCGCAGAAAGTCGTTCTGAAAACCCTGCTGGACAATAGATTCACTGCTCGTGGGGTAATGGAATAGAGCATTGTCCTTCGCATAGCAGGTGACGCTGCAGAGCAGGGCAAGGGTAAGGCGCAAGGGGTTCTCCAGAACCCTTATTGTACCAGAGAGGAGTCGGTCTTTTTTAGTCGAGGAAAAACGCGCTCGGCATTTTTGTAAAACACATCGTCCCACTCTTCCGGAGGGACGGCGTTCTTCACGGCACTCACGTAATCTTTAATATCGGCCAGCGGCCAATCGCTGCCAAAGAGCAGCTTCTTAGGACTGCCCGTATAGATGCGGAACCAGCGAAT
>JAIEOG010000150.1 GCA_019750655.1 bacterium | reverse complement strand
GCAACTCAGAAGAGTTAGCAGCCCTTAATACGGTATCGGCGAAGGCCGTGGGCGAATATGTGTCCAACCCCGCCAAGCTCCAAGGGCTGATCAACTTAGGCATCGCAGAGAGCTTGAGCCAGTTGAGTGAAGAAGGTTTGGCAAAGAGCACCGAGAGCAATATTGCCGCCGTGACCACTCTTGCCAAGGCTGCACAAGAAGGGTCGATAGACGCGGTCATCGACCGTTTCTCTCCCGAAATGCTCCAAGAGAGCCTAGCGGAATTCAAAGGGCCATTTATCGAGACCTTGCGCGCCGCTGCAGCTAAGAATGGCGAACCGGTAACCGGCCTCGCCGCGAAGGTTACCGATCTATTCGCTAACCATAAACTCGACATGGCGACGTTGGGTTTGAGCGCCGTCTTTCGCAACCGCGAAGCGATCTTTAAACGTATGAACACCGCCGTGAAGGCCGTGGCAAATGCGGGCTATAAAGCGCGTTGGTACGGCGTGGCCGCAGCAGGCGTGGCTACGGCGGATCATTTCACGGGTGGCCATGGTGCCACGCTCGCTATCGACGGTGTATTGGCCGTTTGGAACTGGGTTGCGGCACACACTGTGCTGCAGAACATGAGCTACACCAAGGATATGGTGAAGTACTCGCTCGGTCTGCGCGTCGGTGCGATTTGCGGAATCTTCGCTCTGGCAGGTTTGGCTGCGCAGTTCAGCCAATTCAGCCGAAACAAACTCTTTGCCATTGGGGTGATCAAGTACGGGTTTAGCGTCTTTACTTACCCCCTTACGCAAATGCCCTTCAAATTGTTTGGACGCACGGCTTTCACGGAGGCGGCGCGAAACGAGAAGTTTGCTCCTCGTTACCTCACTCCTGCCCCGGGTTTGTCGTTCTTGCCCGAGTGGGCTGGTGGCGGCGAAGTTCCTGCTGATTTCGACAAGAAAAGCTGGATCGCCCGGGCCTTCTATCGCTTGGTTGAAAGCAAGCAGGGCTATGCCGATCGCCAAAGTCGAGAGATTGTACAACGCAACCGTCGGCGATCTGTTGCCGGCGCTGTGGCGATTGCGGCTTACGCCAATTCCAAAGGCGTAACACCCTTCGAAGTATTGGAAAGCCTAGGCGATGCCATAGAAGGAAGCGCCGAACGCCGCGCAGAACTAGAGAATCTCCTTACGGCTACTGTCGATCTAGTAACTCCCAACATCGTGATTCCTGAGTTCACAGAGACGGCAAAAGCCAAATCTGCCATGGCCACAGAAGTGGATGAGGCGTTGCGCAATGAACCGGTAGCGTTCCAAAAAATGTTCGCCGAGTTGCACGCACGTGTGGATTCCACACTCGCTACTGCAAAAGAGCGTCCGGGCTTGATTGTTCCGTACGTTCGCTTGCACCTTGCACAGCAGCTCTTAAGGCAGGTGATGACTCTGCAGGAAGAAACGTACAAGGAGTTTGCCAACCCACGCCCTGGGGATGTGGAAGCAAACATCATTGTGCACCAGTCCTGGAACGATGCTTTTATTACCTGCATTAGCTCGAGCTTATTTGGAGCTTGGGGCAATGTGAATGATCCGATGCGGTTGTCCTACCAGGGCGATATGCTCCGTGTTCCAAACCCTGCAGCAGGCGATCCCGATGGTGCACTCTTGGGCACTAACGGCGCGGTCGTTCTAAATGACAGTGAACAAGTAGTGCTACACGGTGCTCTTGCTGCGAGCGTCGCTGCCGCGGCTGCCGCGGAAAGCGCAGGCCTCTTCCACACCTCGGGCCCCGCGACTTCTCGCGATACCGATCGAGTGAAAGGCCAGGCCGGATTTTTCACAGACGGTTGGAAAATGCTTAAAACAGCATTGAACTTCCGTGAGAGCAATCCCTTGGAGGCCATCGGGCAACGTAACTACATTTATCTAACCAAAATGTTGAGCGGCATCATGCTTGCTGGAATGTCCCTGCGTTTTCTGCAGGGCGCCTTCTTCGGAGATCTCATCCCGGACTTCGCGGCGCTGTCCACACAAGGCATGGCTTATGCCCAACAATACGGGGCAGTGCTCCAGAAGTGGGCCGCGCATGCCTTTATTGGCCAAGCGTTTTTCACCTTCCTAGCGTGGACGGTAATGTCGGGTTACCGGTGGCTTTGGTCGCTGTACCAAACGCACAACACGAATGTGAAAAGCCAAATGAAAGCGATGGGCACGGAGTTTGAGGCGCTCTACCTAAAGCTCGGCCAATCGATCCAACAAAAGGATCTAGTGGCCGCGCAGGAAAATACCGAGAGTCTGCTAAAGGTCTACGGGGAGAAACACCTCGGGGAGCTTCCAGCCGATCTGAAAAAAGCGACCCAGAAGATACCGGGGGAGAACCCGCTCGAGTGGGCTCACCGCGTTTTGGAAGTGGCGCAGAAACAGTCCGCAGTTTCCGAGGAGCTCAATGGCAAGGTAGACAACGCCTACACCTTTACGGTGTGTGTGGTGACTACGTTCTTGGCGACGTTCCTGATGTCGGATTCGTTTGAGACTCGGCCGTTCTGGGGAAATCCCGGAGCTGACTTAAGCAATACGTTCAGTATGGGAACAGATGCCATTAACCAATGGGTGAACTCCGGCCTAGATTCCCTCGACGGGTTCGTGAAGTCGATGGGCTTTGCACCGGAGAAAGTTCTTCTTTGGAAGGGATTAAAGGATGGCAATAGCATGCCTCTCTTGATCACAAAATCCTTTGCCTATGTTTGGGCGTTCCTGTTCACAGGCCGGTCTCTGAACTATCTCTGGGATAAAGGCCAGCAGGGTTACCGCGTTGCCAAGGACTTCGCTTTGGGTGCGCAGAACCGAAACGAAACCACGCTCACCGATGCACAGCTCGCGCAGCGTGCAGCGGACGCTAAAAAAGCATGGTTGGATACACCGGGCGTTCGGCCTGTTCTGGGAGCCGCAGCGGCAGCCAATGCCGTTATTGGCCGTGTAACCGGTTCGGTTTTGGGGGATGAAGGTCCGTTGCCCTCTCCTGCACAAGCCGCTCGTAGCGTGATCTATGCCGGCTCCCGTGCAGCCCAGACGAAACTCGGCGAACAAGCACTCGCATGCGGCGCTGAAATCGTGTCTGAAGGCGAGCAAGAGTAACTGCAAAAAATAAGAACGCCGGCCCCTCGTAAGAGGTGGCCGGCGTTTCTATTTAGCATTCCACTTCTATTTCTAGAGGTGCGACGCCATTTCCTGAACCGCACCCGTGGCGCGGTTCATCAGAGCTTCTTCAGCCTGTTCCATCAAGCTGGATTTGAACGCCGAGCTGCTCATGAGTCCAGGCTTCCGTACCCGGATCTGTTGAGAAGCGCGGAGTTCAAAGACTCCCGATTCTTCTGTCGACTCGACCTGGTACTCAGCAACCACGTTTTTCAAGTACGCGGCATTGCTCGAGCCAGAGAACGATTGCGACTCAAACACGTCTTTCAACACCGTGAAACCGTCGGTAGCGATATGGGTCTTCCCATGCGCCACTGCGCCTTCACCCATGTCCACGCTTACTTCGTAAGCGAGACTCGGCATTTCCCCATAATTTTCGATCTTGGGTTCGCTGCGCAGTTGAGCATCGTCGCGCAGCTGTTGCACGAGATGTTTGCGTAGCGCTTGGATTCCGCCACCGCCTTGGCCTTCAAACCGGCAACGGACTTGAGCCGTGCCAGAGAATTCGCCGCCCGAAACAACGGGAGGCGCTTGCCACTCGACAGCACCGCAATCGAAGTCAGTCACGAAAGCGGTGTAGCGTACGCCGGTCTTGGGGTTAAAGAGACCAGCGATAAAAGCCAGAATCTGCATGATAATATTGATAATTCCGATTAAAGACATTCGTGTCTCCTTACGTAACCAGCCTTGGTTTACATCGGTCAGAGGTTAGAATGCCGAAACTTGAGAGAGGGATTATGCAGTCCTAGTGCGGTTATCCGCATATTCGAAAGAACACCGGGCCGTTTTTAGTCCTTGGGCTCGACGACCGCGTGAGCGTCCCAGGGGTTCGCGGGGTCCCGGTAGCGTAACCGCACCTTGGCATCGGTGCGGGGAGTTCCGGAGCAGGCTTGCCAGCTGCGCATCAGCCAAACCGACTCCCAGAAAGACCGTTCGCGCTCATCGTAGAACTGCACTTTGTCGGGATAACAGGCCAATTCGGCGCCCGCTTTCCATTGTTCTCCGAGTGTCATGCCGTAACGCAATTCCCGGTTGCCGCCGTTGATGTGCACGAGCGAGGCCGCGCCCACGAGGCTAATCGCCAGCCCGGCCAAGTAAAAGGGCGCAAGCTTCCGACTCCAGTTACCTCCCGTCGCCCCCCAGGCCGCACAAAGAAAGAAAACGGTCCAAACTGCGTTGTAATAGTGTGGGTGGCTGACGATCTGCGTGAGCGTGGCATTTACGACAAACAAAAACAGCACCGCGGAAATCCAAATCCCCAGTTCTTTTTCAGGGCGCTGGCCCTTTGCTAGTGCAGCCTTTACTGCGCGCGCCATGCCACGGAAGCTTGCTAGAAGCGCAAGCACAGACAATCCCACCCCAGCTGTGACGATCCCATTCCAGGGTGCGCCGAATTGCCAGAACCACGCCCAACCAAAAAAATACTCGCTTGCTGCGGCAGTGAATTGGCGTGCCCCCATAAAAGCAAAGACGAACGCCCCGATCTTAGGCCCGAGAAAAGCACCGCCGACATTAAGCTCACGTAAGTGTGCGAAGTAAGGCCATGCCAGAAACGCTAAGAACAAAAGCGTTAGAGTTACCTGCACCGCGTGCTTTAAAACCCACCGCCAATGCCGCCAAAGAAGATGTGCAGCTGTTCCCGCAACGATGGGTGCCGCCATCAAGTGCGTCAGCACTGCCAATGTGCAGGCCAGCGCCACACTGAAAAACTTCAGAAAAGTCGGCGCAAAAAGAAAACGAAAGTGAGCGGCCGCTAAACAAGCCGTAACAGGAATTAGAAAAGAATTGTCCCAAAGATCCCGTGCATAAACCCAGAGGTAGGGGCTGAGCATCGGCACGACACCCACCCAGCGCGGGAGAAAGGCAAACGTCCCAAGCAAGGACGTAACGCCGACAACCGTACCGGCCGTGCAGAGGACGATCTTGGCACTCACGAGCCAGAAAGGGTCGTGCGCCACTTTGAGGAGCACTTGGTAAATCCAGATCGCGAAAGGCCCGTAATCCACACCACGCGTGCCACGCAGACCCCACTGTACCCACTCGCCACTTGCATTGCCCTTGAGCGCCAAGTGTAAGAGGAGCTGATCGTCATTCACGAGAGTGACATCTCTTAGCCAAATGAAACGCAAAAAACCCAGAGCCACGGAAATCCAAACCCAGGTTTTCAAAGGCCAAGAAGGCATTTCGATTTTCATACCGGCCGTTAGCTAGAGATTCGGTTACGCCCACCGTTTTTTGCACGGTAAAGAGCGTGGTCAGCTTGCCGGACGAGTTCCCGGGCGTCAATTTTAGACGCCGGTTCGGAGAGGCTAAAACCAAAGCTACACGTGCGCTGGAGAGAAGATTTCCCATCCGTAAAGACGTGTTTTTCGATGGCGCCGCGCAGGCGCTCGGCGAAAGTCTTAGTGCCCGCTTCGTTCGTTTCTGTCAGCACGATGAGAAACTCATCGCCGCCATAGCGAGCAGCGAAATCCACATCGCGCATGTTCTTGCGGATGAGACCGCCCATCTCTTTGATGACGAAGCTGCCGAAGAGGTGATCATTGCGGTCGTTCACTTCTTTGAAGTGATCGATGTCCAACATGATGCACGACACCCGGCGATCGAAACGCTTCGCGCGGCGCAATTCCGTATCAATGCGCTCGTACATCGAACGCATATTAAACAAGCCCGTGAGATCGTCCGTCACGGCGAGTTCCGCGAGCTTTGCATTCGCGGCTTGGAGCTGATCGCTTAAGTCTTTGATGCGGAACCGTACCTTCACGCGCGAGAGCAATTCCGAAAAATGGAACGGCTTGCGCAGGTAATCGTCGGCTCCCGCGCCCAAGCAATCGACGATGAGTTCTTGTTCCGTATTCGCCGAAACAAAAATCACCGCGACGTAGTTTTGACGATTGCGCAACATCCGCAGCGCTTCGAGCCCGCTCATTCCCGGCATGCCGTAATCAAACAGCACGAGCTCGGGCTGCCAGTTTTCGATTTTCTCAATCGCTTGCGCACCCGAGGACGCCCGCTCGACCTCGAATTTCTCGACGGACAGGGCGTCCGACATGAGTTTGAGATTGAGCGGATCGTCGTCGACAATCAGTACGCGGCGACCGGCTAGAGTGGGCTGCACCATGTTTTAGTCCATCAGCAAGGTCGTGCCCGCCGTATCCGGCAAGCGGGGCATGTCTTGTTTCGGGAAGGGGCCCGTGAGGGTTTCCAGAAACGCTACGACGTCAGAAACCTGCGCATCGCTCAATTTTTTATTGAGCTGCGTTTCCGCCATCACGCGTACGGCTTCATCCAAAGTCTTGACCGAGCCGTTGTGGAAGTACGGTGCCGTGAGTGCGATATTGCGCCAGCTTTGCACACGGAAGAAGCCGCGGTCTTCGCTCTTCTTAGTGTGCTCTGCGCGGCCTGCATCGGAGCTCAGGTTGTACTTCGCAATAAAGGCGCTATCCGGATACACCGGGAACTTCTGGTAGAAACCCGTACCCGTCGGCAAAGCGGGGCCTGCGAAATTCGGCCCCATATGGCACGACAAGCAACCGACTTCGGTCACGATTTGGTAACCGCGCTTCGCTTTTTCCGAAATCGCGCCTTTGTTGCCTTTGAGGAACTTATCGAAAGCACCGCCCGGCGTGACGAGCGTGCGTTCGTAAGAAGCAATCGCTTTGGCTAGGTTGTCGATGTTCACACTGTCTTTGCCGAAGACTTTCGTGAATTGCTCCACGTAGCCCGGCATCTTTTTCACCCGATCCATCACGGCATCGTGGTTCGGCATGGCCATTTCAATGGGATTGGTGAGCGGGCCCTTGGCCTGTTCTTCCAAAGTCGCAGCCCGGCCGTCCCAGAACTGCACGGAGAGAAAAGCCGCGTTCCAAACCGTCGGAGAGTTCCGCCCGCCGGCCTTGCCGCCCACCCCAATCGAAGTAGCCCGATTATCCGTCCCGCCGGACATGACATTGTGGCAAGAGTTGCACGAAACGGTCCCGTCCTTAGAAAGGCGCGGATCAAAGAAAAGCTGTTTGCCGAGCGCTACCTTGGCAGCGGTTTGCGGGTTTTCCGCAGGCGCTGTGACGGCCGGCAACGGTTGTACCGGCCCTTCGGCTCGGACCAAAGGGCTGAAACTGGTGAATAAACCAAGAATTAGATGCAAGGTCATGCTGCTACTCTCCTGGCCGGATTCTTACACCAGCCTCTGGCGTTAGCAACCGGGAACCCTATGGCACCGGTCGCCACTCTGCCACCGCCAACCCGGTAAAAATCACCTAGTGCTGCAGCGCCGTTAACCCACCGCAGCATCCGAGAGTAAACCTTCAAAAACACTGGCGTAACGCCCCGATTCATGGTGATTAAGAGAATCCTGTTTCGCCTGGCTTTCGGGTTGCAACCGTTAAGGCAGGGGAACCGGTTGTTAACTCTTAAAAGGATGCCCATGAAGCTCTTGTCCCGCTCTGTTTTTTTCGCTGCTGCACTGAGTTTATCGCTGCTTTCCGGTTGCACCTGCAGCCGGGACGCCGAACTCGCTCCGGGTGAGCTGTACATGGGGAACGGCGCCGAGCCGAAGGATTTAGACCCGCACATCACCACCGGGATTCCAGAACACCACATCCAACAGAATATTTTCGAAGCGCTTGTCAGCGTGGATCCAAAAACGCTGGCACCTGTGCCAGGCGTTGCAGAGAGCTGGACGCTGGCTAAAGACGGCCGCACGTACACTTTCAAACTGCGCGCGGATGCGAAGTGGTCCAATGGCGACCCTGTCGTCGCACAAGATTTCGTTTACGCTTGGACGCGGTTGTTGAAGCCTGAGACGGCTTCGGAATATGCGTACCAGGGCTACTACATTGTCGGTGGTAAGGACTACAACACGGGCAAATCCAAAGAGCCCAAGCTCGGCGTAGAAGCGGTGGACGATCGCACTTTGAAAGTGACGCTCGTCAACCCAACGCCTTTCTTCTTAGGCCTGCTGTACCACCACTCGTTGTATCCCGTGCACCGCAAGACGATTGAGGCCCACGGCGCTAAATGGACGCGCCCTGAGAACATCGTCACCAACGGTGCCTTCCGCGTCTCGCGCTGGGAAACGAACAAGATCATCACTTTGGTGCCGAACGAGCACTACTGGGACCGCGCTAACGTGAAATTGAAAGCGGTGCACTTCTTGCCGATCGAAAACCTCGATACGGAAGAAAAAATGTTCCGCTCGGGCAAACTGCACGTCACCAACGAAGTGCCGCTCGAAAAACTGCCCTCTTGGCAGAAAGATACGACCGGCGTTTACCAATCAGCGCCGTACCTCGGCACGTACTTCTACTGGATTAACACCAAGAAAAAGCCTCTCGACGACAAACGCGTACGCAAAGCTTTGAACTTGGCCTTTGACCGCGAACAATTGGTCAAGCACGTCACCAAGGGTGGCCAGCTACCGGGCAATGTGTTCGTTCCGCCTGGAACGGGTGGCCTGCAAGTGAAACCCATGCTCCCGACGGATCTTTCACGTGTCGCAGAGGCTAAGAAGCTTCTCGCTGAAGCGGGCTATCCGGATGGCAAAGGCATGCCGCCTTTGGAAATTCTCTACAACACGCATGAAGGGCATAAGAAGATTGCAGAAGCCCTCCAGCAGATGTGGAAAACGAATCTCGGCGTGAATGTGACCTTGTTCAACCAAGAATGGAAAGTTTATCTCGATTCCATGCGCCAGATGCAGTTCCACTTGGGCCGCCAGGGCTGGATCGGCGATTACAACGATCCCAACACTTTCCTCGATCTCCTGGTTTCGGATAATGGCAACAACCGCTCGGGCTTTAAGTCCGCGAAGTACGACGCTCTCATCGAGCAAGCGGGCAAAGAGCACAACGCGGCAAAGCGTTTGGCCATTTTCCAACAAGCCGAGGAAATGTTGGCAGACGAACTGCCAGTCATCCCGATGTACATTTATACACGTAACTACTTGAAGCGTAATGACGTTAAAGGCTGGTATCCTAACGTTCAGGACTTCCACCCGCTCAAGTACGTCTATATCGAAGAAGAAGTTAAAAAGTAGTCAGCAACCAGCTGGAGAGAGCTCGAAATGGGCCTGGGTTACTTACTCAAACGCCTGGCGATCATGGTGCCAGTCTTTTTCCTCGTCGTGACGATGGTGTTCTTCATGATCCGGTTTGCGCCGGGCGGGCCCTTCGACGGTGAAAAAGCCGTCTCGCCCGAGATCCTGCGCAACCTGAATGAGAAATACCACCTCAACGATCCGTTGCTGGTGCAGTTCGGCAATTACCTCAAAGACCTCGTGAGGGGCGACCTAGGTCCTTCCTTCAAGTACGCCAACCGCACGGTGAATGAGCTGATTGCGGATTCCTTACCGGTCTCTTTAGAACTCGGCGTAACGGCGTTGATCTGGGCACTGCTCATTGGGCTCGTTGCAGGCGGCCTGGCATCGATGAAACCCAACACGGTTTGGGATTACGTTCCGATGTCGTTTTCGATCTTGGGCATTTGTCTCCCCACCTTTGTGATTGGACCGCTCTTGGTTCTGGTATTCGGCATCTGGCTCGAGTGGTTGCCAGTGGCGGGCTGGGATGCCCCGGAAGATCGCATCCTCCCGTCGCTGACTTTAGGGTTTGCTTACGCCGCTTTTATCTCGCGCCTCACGCGCGGCGGCCTGATGGAAATCCGCAGCCAGGATTTTATCCGCACTGCCCGGGCCAAAGGGCTTTCAGAAGCTCGCATCTTGATCGTGCATTCGTTGCGCGGGGGGCTCTTGCCGGTGGTTTCGTACTTGGGGCCGGCCCTGGCCGGGATTATCTCTGGGGCACTAGTCACCGAGACCATCTTCAACATCCCAGGCCTGGGACGCTTCTTTATCCAGAGCGCTGTGAACCGCGATTACACGGTAGTGATGGGAACAGCGCTTCTGTATTTCACGCTGATTTTCGTCTGCAACTTCTTTGTCGACATCATGTACGCCTTGCTCGACCCGAGGGTGAAATATGAGTAGCGCCGTGGTTGTAGCAGAAAAGGGCAATAGCCTTTGGGATGACGCCGTTGCGCGGCTTAAGAAAAACCGCCTCGCGGTGTTCAGCCTTTGCCTGCTCGCTTTCGAATTAGTCATTTGCCTGCTGACTCCCTGGATCGCGCCTTATGGTTTCGAGGTCCAGGACTTGAACAACACGCTCAGCGGCCCGTCCGCAGCGCACTGGTTCGGCACGGACGCCTTGGGGCGCGATCTCTTCACACGCGTGCTTTACGGCGGCCGCATCTCGATCATGGTGGGTCTGTTAGCTTCAGGCGTGAGCGTGATCGTCGGCGTGATTTATGGCGCGGTCGCTGGCTTTGTTGGCGGCAAGCTCGATAACCTCATGATGCGCGCAGTGGACGTGCTTTACGCCCTGCCCTTCATTTTCCTCGTCATCATCTTGATGGTCTACTTCGGCCGCAACATCGTCTTGATGTTCATCGCCTTGGGACTGACTCAGTGGCTGACGATGGCGCGTATCACCCGTGGCCAGGTGATTTCGCTGCGCCAAAAGGAATTCGTGGATGCGGCCCATACGATGGGCGTTACAGGCGGCACGATTGTCCGCCGCCACCTCATCCCCAACGCTTTGGGCCCCGTCATTGTGTACCTCACGCTGACGATCCCGACGGTCGTTCTCGAAGAGGCCTTCTTGAGCTTCTTGGGCCTTGGCGTGCAGGCGCCGATGGCGTCTTGGGGCACACTGATTAAAGACGGCGTGGATGTCATGGAAATCGCTCCGTGGCTCTTGCTCTTCCCAGCAGCCACGCTCTCGCTGACACTTTTCTGCCTGAACTTCCTCGGCGACGGATTGCGAGACGCCCTGGATCCGAAAGGGGCCAAAGACTAATGAAGCCCGTTCTGGAAGTGAAAGATCTCGTAGCGCACTTTTACACACGGCGTGGCGTTGTCCGCGCAGTCGACGGAGTAAGCTTCACGATTCACGAAGGCGAAACGGTCGGTGTGGTCGGCGAAAGCGGCAGTGGCAAGACTGTCTGCCAGCTAAGCTACTTGCGCCTTTTGCCGGAACCGCCCCTGCGGATTCTCGGCGGCTCGGCGTTGCTCGAAGGGGGCTTGGACTTGCTCAAAGCGAGCCCCAATCAGTTGCGCTCGATCCGGGGCAACCGCGTGAGCATGATTTTCCAAGAGCCCATGACGTCGTTGAATCCGTACCTGACCGTAGGCACGCAGCTTTGCGAGCCACTGCAGATACACGGATTGCTCTCCCGTAAAGACGCTGCCATCCAAGCGACTGCAGCTCTCGAGCGAGTGGGCATTGCCGATGCTTCTGCAGCGCTGAAACGCTACCCGCACGAATTCAGCGGTGGCATGCGCCAGCGCGTAATGATCGCTATGGCGCTCACGACAAAGCCTAAGCTTTTGATTGCCGATGAACCGACGACAGCATTGGACGTCACTGTCCAAGCCCAGATCCTGCAGTTGCTGCGCGACTTGCAGAAGGAAACGGGCATGGCGATCTTGTTCATCACGCATGACTTAGGCGTGATAGCCTCCATCGCTCACCGCGTGGTGGTGATGTATGCCGGCCGGGTCATGGAACGCGGCACGGTCGATGAAGTCTTTTACCAAACGCAGCACCCTTACACTCAAGCGCTGCTGCGCTCGACGCCACGGCTCGATGTGGATCAGGGCAAGCTTTCCTCGATCCCAGGGAGCCCACCGGATCTGACCCGCTTAGGCGATGGCTGCCCGTTCTACGGCCGCTGCGCCTACCAGCGTGACGCCTGCGTGCGTGTGTACCCGCCCTTACGCCTGACGCCGACGCAACATGCGGCTTACTGCCACCTGGAGGGTCTACCTCGATGACAGACGCAATTGCCGCCCGCATTTCCGGATTGAATGTGGAGTACGCCCTCAAAGGGGGCCTGCTGCAGCCTCACCGTACGGTGAAGGCAGTGCAGGATGTAAGCTTTGAATTGCGCCAAGGGGAAATCCTGGCACTGGTGGGCGAATCCGGCTGCGGCAAAAGCTCTCTCGGCAAAGCGATCTTGCGCTTGGTGGAGCCGAAGTCGGGGCAGATCGAAATCGCAGGCTTAGACTTCCGCTCACTGCGGGGCAGTGCTTTGCGCAAACACCGCTCGCTTGTGCAAATGATCTTCCAAGATCCTTATGCTTCGCTCGACCCGCGCATGACGGTGTGGGACATTTTGGCCGAGCCGCTCCAAGCCCATAACTTTTACTCCAAAGCGGAGCTGCAAAAGAGAATCGACCAAGCCTTGGAGCTAGTGGGCTTGCCGCTGCAGCACGCACGCCGCTACCCGCACGAATTTTCCGGCGGCCAACGACAACGTATCGCCATTGCGCGTGCTTTGATCTTGCAACCTAAGGTCATTATCGCAGACGAACCGGTTTCCTCGCTGGACGTCTCTGTCCAAGCTCAGATCTTAAATCTGCTCAAAGACATCCAGCAGAAGCTCAATCTATCGCTCATCTTCATCTCGCATAACCTGGCCGTAGTGAAATACTTGGCCGATCGGATTGGCGTGATGTACTTGGGCCGCCTCGTAGAAATCGGCAGCCGCGAGGAGATTTTCACTAGCCCGAAACACCCCTACACGCAGGCTTTGCTCTCGGCGGTGCCCATTCCCGATCCACGCAAAGAACGCGCACGCCCACACAATCCCTTGAAGGGCGAAATCCCTTCGCCGGTAAATCCACCGGCAGGGTGTGCGTTCCACACACGCTGCCCCATTGCGATGGACGTCTGCAAACAGAAAGCACCGCAGCTTGTGGTCACGGAAGGTTCGACACAAAGAACCGCGTGCTGGGCAGTTCACCCGAACTAGTACCTTCCCCGAGGTGTATGCGCCTAGTGTACACACCCCG